>USBU01000051.1 GCA_900553005.1 uncultured Eubacteriales bacterium
CTCGGAGATGTGTATAAGAGACAGTATATATGGATAAACGTAAAAAATCAAATAAAAAGAATATGCGCGCGCCTGCTGCCTCAAAGGTAAAAGGACGCAGGTCGCCGATAAGCCGTTCGGACAAGCTGACCGGCGTGATTCAGGGCAGCGGCAGGGGGTTCGCCTTTTTTATTCCTGCCGACGGAGGCTGCGATTTATTTGTGGCCGCTAAAAATCTTAACGGAGCCGTGCACGGCGACACTGTAGAGGCCGTAAAGATTAGCGACCGCCGCGGAAACGGCGAGGCGGAGGTTATAAAGATCGTAAAGCGCGGCTTTACGGAAATTGTGGGCGTATTTGACGGCAAATACGTTTCGTGCGCGGAGCGCGGCTTCGGCGACGTAAAGGCGGAAATCGGCTCGGGCAAGACCGTTGCGCCGGGCGACAAGGTAGTAGCCTCGCTGATAAAGGGTTCGGATCCTCTCAGATGCCGCATCACTGAGGTTTTGGGAAAATCCGGAGATCTTAACGCCGATATTATGGGCGTTATACGCTCGTGTAAGCTTTACGAGACTTTTCCCAAAGCTGTGCTAAAGGAGGCGGACGCAATGCCGGACAGCGTCGGTAGCGACGCTTTGCGCGGCAGACGTGACTTCAGGGCTGACGACGTTGTTACGATAGACGGTGCGGACTCAAAGGATTTCGACGACGCCGTTTGCGTGGTCAAAAAACCGGACGGTTACCGTCTGTACGTTCATATCGCAGACGTTGCGGAATACGTTAAGGAAAGCGGAAAGACGGACGCGGAAGCGCTGAAGCGTGGCACCAGCGTGTATTTCGCCGACCGCGTATTGCCGATGCTGCCTGAAAAGCTGTCTAACGGAATATGCTCGCTCAACGAGGGGGTTGACAGGCTTACGCTTTCATGTATTATGGATTTCGACGCAGACGGCCGGATCGTTTCGCACGAAATAGCGGAGGGAGTTATCCGATCCAAAGCGCGTATGACATACGGCTCGGTTGCGGCAATCATGGACGGAGACGAGGCCGAGCGCTTGAAATACGAAAAATTGCTCCCTATGCTGGACGCCGCCGCCGAGCTTGCCCGTAAATTGAACGGACTCAGAATGGCGCGCGGCGCTGTTGAATTCGATATAGAGGAAAGCGAGATTGTAATTAAGGACGGCGCGGTGGTCGACGTAAGAAGACGCGGCAGGCTATTTTCGCATAAGCTTATTGAGGAATTTATGCTGATAGCCAACGAAACCGTCGCAAAGCATTTTGCGGAGCGTAAAACGCCGTTCGTTTACCGCGTGCACGAGGCGCCGCCTGAGGAAAAGGTGGAAAGCCTTAATGCGTTTCTCGCTTCCTTCGGTCTGTCTGTCCCCGACAAGCCGCAGCCCAAGGATTACGCCGGGCTGATTGCCGGCCTTAACGACGCGATAAAGGGAGTGGTAAACAGAGTGGCTCTGCGGTCAATGTCTAAAGCCGAGTACAAGCCCGAGTGCCTCGGACATTTCGGACTGGCGGCGGAATTTTACTGCCATTTTACTTCTCCGATACGACGTTATCCCGACCTTGCCATTCACAGAATCATAAAATATGCGCTGAGAGGCGGCAGGGAGGCGGATAAAAAATTCGGCAGTTTTGTGCGGGAAGCGTCCGTAAAGAGCAGCGAGAGGGAAAAGATTGCCGACGAGGCGGAGCGCAAGGTGGACGATCTTTTAAAGGCCAGGTTTATGGCGGATAAAATAGGACGGGAATATCCGGCCGTAATAAGCGGCGTCACGGAATGGGGGCTTTTTTTGGAACTTGACAACAGCGTCGAGGGCATGGTAAGGGTGGAAAATCTGCCCGGCGGCGGATATGCTTTTGACGAGAAGAAATTGCTGGTTTCAAACGGGCAGCGCTCTTTCCGCATAGGCGACAGCGCCAGAATAATCGTGGAAGCGGTAAATTTCGATAAGATATCCTTCCGCCTGGCGGAATAAAAAAATTTTTTATACGCTTAAAGCGTATCGGTTTTATGCGGCCGGTACGCTTTAAGTCTATTCAGACCGCTAAATATCCGAAAGCCCCGTGAATACAAAAAATCGTTCTGAAATATACTAGCGGCGATTTACTTGATTACGGAGGTAAAAATCATGATTAAAGCTATTCCACTATTGGTTTCTTTGCTGACCGTGTTTACCGCGGGCTCTCTTCCTTTAAAGGATGTCGGCAACGAGCTTATCAAGACCGACGAGCAGCAGCAGGTAATGCTTGCCGGCCGTGCAGAGACCGACGTCAGCGTAAAGCCGTTTGAAAAGGAGCCGCGCGCCGGAAAAAACGTTCAGTCGGATAAAAATTATACGATTTCCGATTCCGCCGACGGAAAATCGGATTCGGCAAAGAATGACGCGACTGCGCCCGAAACGAAAAAATCCGTCAATACTGAAAATCCGGCAGGCAGAAAAAACGCGGCCGATAATAATTCCGCCGAACGAAACGCAGGACGCAGCACGTCGGAGGACGGCGCCGTATTCGACGCCGACGCAATTTTCGAATACCGTAAGGAGGAGCTTAACAAACGTTACGAAAAGATGTTTGAGATGAAGAGCCGTCTGGACGAAATCAACAAGGAGAGCGACGCTCTTTGGAGAGAATATTACGCGATGCGGGAGAGTTATGACCGTCAGTATAAGCGTATCGTGTCCGAATGGGCGCGCGACAGTCTGGAGATGAATAAATAAGTCGTCTTGATATTTTTTATCCCGATTATTTTTAACGGAGCGCTTTGGAGAGGATTCTGTACCTAAAGCGCTCCGTTTTTACTTTTTCCCGGCGTCAAAAGCGTTGCAAAATTTCCGCCGTTGATATATACTATTATGCGGTGAAGCTTTTTTGGCGCTTATACGACTAAGGAGATATGACTTTTTATGAAACTGGGAGTAGTAGGTTTGCCCAATGTGGGCAAAAGCACTTTGTTCAACGCAATTACTGAGGCGGGCGCGGAATGCGCCAATTATCCGTTTTGCACCATAGAGCCTAATGTGGGCGTAGTAGCCGTCCCCGACGAACGGCTCGGGGTGCTGGAAAAAATGTACAATGCAAAAAAGGTCACTCCGGCGGTCTTGGAGTTTGTGGATATTGCGGGACTTGTCAAGGGCGCTTCCGCAGGCGAGGGGCTCGGCAATAAATTTCTTTCGCATATCCGCGAAGTGGATGCGATAGTTCACGTCGTCAGATGCTTTGACGATCCTAATATAATTCACGTGGACGGAAGCGTTGATCCGGTTCGCGATATAGAGACGATAAATCTCGAATTAGTGCTTTCCGATCTGGAGGCCGTCAAGAAGCGGCTTGACAAAGCGGAAAAATACGTTAAAACCGGAGAAAAAAGTTACATAGAGGAAGCCGAGCTTTTAAGAAAATTGTGCGGCGCGCTTGAAAACGGCAAAAGTCTGCGCTCGCTTATGCTGACCGACGAGGAAAAAGCCATGACCGACGGATTTTTTCTTATAACGTCAAAGCCCGTGATTTACTGCGCTAATATAGGCGAGTCGGACATAGGAAAGGACAACGCTTACGTTCAGAAAGTGCGCGAGTTTGCCGAATCGGAAAATTCTGAATTTATGGAAATCTGCGCCAAGGTGGAGGAGGAAATCGCTCAGCTCGATAAGGAAGAGCGCCTTGTTTTTCTGGAGGAAATGGGCTTAAGCGAAAGCGGACTAAGTCGAATTATAAAAAAGGGCTACGAGCTTTTAGGCCTTATCAGTTATCTGACCGCGGGAGAAAAAGAGGTGCGCGCCTGGACGATACGTCGTGGGACTAAGGCGCCTCAGGCCGCAGGTAAAATACACAGCGATTTTGAAAAGGGCTTTATCCGCGCCGAAATCGTCGCCTACGACGATCTTGTAGAATGCGGCGGCTTCAATCAGGCCAAGGAAAAAGGCAAGGTCAGAAGCGAGGGTAAGGATTACGTATTTAAGGACGGCGACGTGGCGCTGTTCAGGTTCAACGTTTGACAAAGAGGTTTTTTCATGGACGTTAAAAGCATTATAGCCGGCGCGGTAAAAATAGACGGCGCTTCGCCGGAAGAAATATACAGCGCGCTTTCACCAACTCCCGATATAAAAAAGGGAGATTTATGCCTTCCGTGCTTCAAATTTGCCAAGGCCGCGCGCAAAAGCCCGCAGCTTATTGCCGAGGAGCTTAAAACGTCGGTCGATTCCGGCGGCTGCGCGCTTATTGAAAGAACGGCGGTGGAGGGCGGTTATCTTAATTTCTATTTCGATCGTCGCGTTTTTGCCAGGGACGTTTTGCTTGAGCTTGAAAAAAACGGAGGCGCAGTCAATCCCAAGCCTGCAAACGGTAAGACCGTGTGTATCGATTATTCTTCCGTCAACATTGCCAAGCCGTTTCATATAGGTCATCTTCTGACGACGGTAATAGGCGGCTCGCTTTACCGTATATATAAATATTTGGGCTATAACGCCGTCGGCATAAATCATCTCGGCGACTGGGGTACGCAGTTCGGTAAGATGATTGCCGCTTATCTCAGATGGGGCGACGACGCGGATATAGAAAATCGCGGAGTCCGCGCGCTTCTCGACCTTTACGTCCGCTTTCACGCCGAGGCTGAAACGGACAAAGCGCTGGAGGCGGAGGGACGCGCCTGGTTTAAAAAGATAGAGGACGGCGACGGACAGGCCCTTGAAATTTTCGGCAAATTCAAGGATATAACGCTAAGAGAGGTTAAGCGCGTTTACGAAAAACTGGGCGTCGAGTTCGATTCTTACGCAGGCGAAAGCTTTTACAACGATAAGATGCAGCCGGTCATCGACGAGCTTAACGAAAAGGGATTGCTTAAGGCCAGCGACGGCGCAATGGTGGTAAATCTGGACGAATACGGTATGCCGCCATGTCTTATATTAAAGTCGGACGGGGCTACTCTTTACGCTACGCGCGATCTGGCCGCCGCGATATACCGTAAGCGCCGCTACGATTTTTATAAAAATCTTTATGTCGTCGCGTATCAGCAGAATCTGCATTTCAAGCAGGTTTTCAAAGTGCTGGAGCTTATGGGGCGCGATTGGGCAAAGGACTGCGTGCATGTTCCGTTCGGCATGGTAAGCCTGGAGGGACAGGGCGCTCTGTCCACGCGCAAGGGCAACGTCGTGTTTTTGGACGACGTGCTTTCAGCTGCCGTCAGTAAGGCGGAAGGGGTTATAAACAGTAAAAATCCCGATCTGGAGGACAAAAAGCGGATAGCTTCCGACGTCGGCATCGGCGCGGTAATCTTCAGCGCGCTCTCTTCGGGCAGAATTAAGGATCTGGCTTTTTCTCTCGATAAGGCTCTGTCCTTCGAGGGAGAGACGGCCCCGTATCTTCAGTACACCCATGCTCGCTGCCGCTCGGTAATCAACCGCGCGGGCAGGGTTGATGGCGCGGTGGATTATTCGGCGCTTTCGGACGACGATTCTTTTACGCTTTTAAGGCTTTTAAGCGGCTTTGACGCCGCGGTATCCGACGCCGCCGAAAAATACGAACCCAGTATTTTGTCGAGATATCTTCTCGACCTTGCGTCAGCGTTCAATCAGTTTTATCTTAACTGCCGTATTCTCGGAGAAAAGCGCGACGTTATGTTTACACGGCTTTTGCTGACGGGATACGTTGCCGACGTCATTAAAGCTGGCTTAAAGCTTCTTTTAATAAACGCGCCCGAAAAAATGTAGTGAGTTCATTATATATTGCAAGCCGCTTACCGTGTGTAAGCGGCTTGTTTTTGATTCGGACGAATTGCACTAATTTTTATTCGTGCAAAGCCGGCTTAAAGCGCTTTATTATGTGACGGAAATAACGGCGTAGTTTAAAGCGGATTGTTAAAACGTGGTGTCGGTCGTAGTTGTATTAGGCGACGGATTGCAAAAAAGCTTTGTAATCATGGTAAGTATCAGAAAATCATTTATCAGCGTATATGAAAAGGAGTTGTCGTCGTCCGTTGAGTCGCTGTCGGATCGGTTGCCGTTATTGTCGGCAAGCTGCCGGTTCGCCAGCAGCAAAACGATCAAAAGAAGTCTGAAAATATCTTCCTGATTCAACTTACGGCTCCTCCTTTAAAGGTTCGACATTAAAAGTCCTTATAATATTATATTCGACAAATTCTTCCCGGGTGAGCGTTTTGTTTTATATGCGTCTTAATGTATAATAGTGTCATGAAACCTTATGACGAAGAAAAATTGTTATTGGACGCCAATACGCGCAGGCTTATAAGGGAATATGTGCCTCAAAGGGATACTCTTATGGCTCTGTCTGATTTTTTCTCTACCTTATCTGATCTTACGCGGATAAGGATTTTGTCGGCGTTAAGCATTTCTCCCATGTGCGTAAACGATATATCGGTTATGCTGGGGATAAATCAGACGACAGTATCGCACCAGTTAAGAACGCTGCGGTCGGCAGGCGCGGTGGATTTCCGCCGGCAGGGAAAAATAAGCTTTTACCATATTAAAAACAAGCGGATTTTGGACGTCATGCTTTCCGCGTCCGACTGCATTTAAATGCATAACACGGTTTGGACGAATTTATTGACCGATTATTGCGAAAAAACGCGGATTACGTCGGATTTTCCCGAATCGGGGTTTACGTGTCGAAAATTGTCTTAAAACGCCTTTGTGCAAATTTGTTTTCCGATATATTTAAATATATATGGACATTTTTTCCGCCGTATGCTAAAATATACAAAAAGCGATACGGCGGACTTTTTTGCCGCCGACGGAGAAAAAGACATGCAGCTGATAGGAAATTCCTGGGACAACGTGCTGGAAGGCGAATTTTCAAAATCTTATTTTGCGCGGCTGACCGAGGCCGTAGATGAGGAATATGCGACCAAAATCGTATATCCTCCGAAAACCGAAATCTATTCGGCCTTTAAAAACGTGCCTTACGAGGCCGTCAAGGTAGTTATTTTGGGACAGGATCCGTATCACGGCGCAGGTCAGGCCAACGGTATGGCGTTTGCCGTGGGAAAGGGCGTTCCTCTTCCGCCGTCTCTTGTTAATATTTTCAAGGAAATAGAGGACGATACGGGAAAGGCTCCCAAGGGCAGTACTCTTACCGGCTGGGCAAAGCAGGGCGTGCTGCTTTTAAACACCGTTCTTACCGTGCGCCAGGGACAGCCTCAGTCGCACGCGGGATACGGCTGGCAGCAGTTCACCGACGCGGTCATTTCTTCGCTTGCAAAACGAGAAACGCCCATGGTATTCATGCTGTGGGGGGCTAACGCAATAAATAAAAAGCCGCTTATCGGCACAAGACATTTGATTTTGGAAAGCGTTCATCCAAGCCCGCTGTCGGCTTACCGAGGTTTTTTCGGATGCAGACATTTTTCCAAGGCCAACGAGTATCTTAGGGCTAACGGCCTTACTCCGATAGACTGGAGCTACGTAGACGATATTGCCGACGAGTTGTCTCCGTATTACGGCTGTCTCTTATTCACATCTGACGCTGCCGACGACTTAATAGGTGTAGATCTCGGTGGTCGC
>USBU01000052.1 GCA_900553005.1 uncultured Eubacteriales bacterium
GGCAGCGTCAGATGTGTATAAGAGACAGACTCGGCCGTATCCTTTCCTACGCCGTAGCCCGCCGACAAATTATTGACCAAGGTTTTTCTTTTCATCGCAAAAGCCTTACGAATCAGTCCGAACAACGTCGCATCGTCCGCCGCGCCCGTCGAAGCTCGCATTTCCATGCGGACAACCGCGCTGTCAACGGACGGAGGCGGCGTAAACATGTCGCGCGTCACTATGCGCGTGATCGAGGCGACGGCCCGCACCGCAACCGATACTGAAAGCGCGCCGTAATCGCCTGTTTTTTCGGTAGCACAAATTCGCTCGGCCACCTCTTTCTGTACCATGACGGTTATGGACTGAGGAGGAGCGGAAAGATCGAGAAATTTAAAAAGCAGCGGCGTCGTAATATAATACGGAAGATTTGCCGTCACCTTATATTTTCCGCCGGCGACGGCAACAAGCTCCTCGTCCGTCCACTTCATAACGTCGTCATAAATCACCTCGACATTGCTTAAACCTGAAAGATTGCCGTCAAGCACCGTCTCCAATGAACGGTCGATTTCAAAAGCTATCACCCGGCCGGCACGGCGAGCCAACGCTCTTGTCAAAGTACCTGCTCCCGCCCCGATTTCCAGCACCGTATCGCTTTTGTCAAGACGCGCGTCCGCAACGATATCGTCAAGCAGCTTTTCATCCGTGATAAAATTCTGCCCGTATTTTTTAGAAAAAACAAATCCTTCTTTTTTGAGCGCTGCCAAAATATCCATGTTTATATTATATCATAAAAACGTCCCGCTAACAAGCGCATACCCGACAAAACAGAAAACAAAACGCGCCGACGCCATCTTTATTTAAAATGTACTGCCGCTACCATGAATCGAAACGGCAGCACGGAAATAATATTTATCGAACTTTGACCAAAAAACCAAGCGCATTAACGATAATCCGCGCATTAACGTTTTATCGCGGAATTCGGCATGTATTTGACTCGCTTCCGAAACGTCTTTATTCCGCGCGTGAACCAACTTGATTTTCTTTATGACATTCAGTTCGGCTAAATCAGCATATAAGAATAAAAAACCTTTCCCCAGTCAAAAGGAAAGGCTTTTTTTAATTTCTTCAGGCCCGTTGTCCTGATTTACGTTTACCGATAAACAGTACGCCGGCAACCAACAGCAATGCCCCGCCGCCTCCGATAAAATACCACGGATTAACGGGCGCAACCGTCGAACATGATTTGTTTTCCGGTTCGTCGCCGCTCTCGCTTTCCAGTACCGTAACGGTAAAGTCAACCGTCTTTTTATCATAGGTTATCGTAACGGTAACCTCTCCTGCCGCCGAACTGTCAAAGCCACTGAGCATATCGTCGGTGACTTCGATCACCACAGGCTCAGGACGATTTCCGTCGCTGTCGGAATAGAAATTAGCCTCTACGACAAGTCCGGTAATATCGAGCTTTTCGCCTATCTTATACTGAGTTTTGTCAGGCTTCTCGACGATCGTCAGCGATTCCGTCTTTGAAGGCTTTTCGTCCTCGATGATCTCTCCGACAAAAATAGGAGAATTGTTGCCCTCCAATCCGTCAACCTCACGGAAGAACGTATATCCGGTCGCGTCGTCGGCAACCTTTCCGAAAAAGACGAGATATCCGCCCGCAACGTCAGCGCCGTAAGTCCCTGAAGTAACGTTTTCCGCAATCGTTACGCTGGACATATCTGAACCCGCGCCCGTATAACAGCTTTTCAGAGTGCCGTCGACAGTATAGTAAACGTTGTTGTCATATACGGTATCGACGGAAACTGCGGCGCCGGTAGCTATTGTATCCTTAAACACCCCGTCGACATACAGCGACAAAGTAAGCGTAGTATTCGACGACGAACCGTCGGAGGAGGTCGAAGGCTTTGTAAGCGTCAGCACGTTGACGGAATTGCTTACGTTGGCCTGTCCGAACTCAAAGCCGGGCACAAAAGGATAAACGTTAAGATTATCTATATCGGAAGTAATCAGCACGGTCTTCTCAACGTCCTGTCTGGCCGAATTAAATTCGTCGTTCTTGTATTTTTCATCAATGCACAGAGCGTCGTGCAGATTTCTCGCATACAGCCTGTTGTTGTACTGATACGGCTTGCGATAAAAAAGATAGCCGTCCTTAACGGTCTCCAGCGTGTAATCGCTTTTGCCGTCCGCCTCGAAAATCTGACGGCTTGTTCCGTCGGGACGAATAAACTCAAGTATTTCTCCGGACTGAGTAACGTCGTCCTTAGTCGCCGCACGCTCAAAATACACGAAATCATAAATAGTATTTTCGGAAATCCCTTCGTAATAAACGGGCTTTGCGGGCATAACCGCAGCGGTCACGTCCTCAGCAAGCTTTATCGTATCGTCAATTTTACCGTTTTTCTTGGAAACTTTGACTGAAATAAGATCTGTGCCGTCAAGCACCGTCAGAAAAACGTATTCCCCCGACGAATAAAACATATAAGGAGAAGAAGAGCTGTCCGCAGCAGTCGAATAAATCTTTTGAGTCGTCTTGCCGTCAAGCGTCATACGGAAGAAATCCGTCTTAAGATACTGCACGTCGCCGGTCTTGCTTTTGAGGTTATTGGGGGAAGCGTAATAAAGGCTGTCGCCGTAGATAAAAATACCGCCGCCGCTGTAACCGCTTGTCCCCACGGTTTTAGGCGCAATACGCTGCACGTCGACAACGTCGATCTCGTCGCCCTTGTAATCCTCCTCTTTATGGGATTTTACGCCCAGTCTGGTGACAGAATCGCGGTCAACGATAAAATCCCCGTCCTTTCCCGTTCCGATAAGCTCGGCACGGTAAACGGCGCCCTTCACAACCTCTCCGAATACGTTTGCAGTACCGTCGGTATCCTCGTATCCTCTGGTTCCGTTAATAAAATAAACGTAATTACCGTACTGCACGGCGCTGCCGCCGTTGCTGGTCACGGTATAAGAGGTATCCTGAACGCCGTCGATATTTATTTTCTTGTAGCTGTCGCCGGAGCATCCGAAAAGCGAAACAAGGCTTAAAACGAGAACGGCGGCAATGGCAAAAAATTTCTTTATCATTCGAATACGTACTCCAAATTACTAATCAACATACATTATAAGATAAATCCCCTTTTAAGTCAACCGTTTAATAACTATAGGTAAAATTTTACGCGCGATTCAGGCAAGGTACTACATAAAAAACGCGCTTACGACGGCTTTTTCGACACGCGCGTCACCCCGCCTGTACGATTGAATTATGGACAAAACAAACCCCGCTCATACGAACGGGGCAATTTAATTCCCTCCGGTCTGTACCGGCCGCTAAATTCTTTCCGCTTCAGGCACGCTCTCGCCCGTCTCCGCATCCTGGTAAAGCAGCCAATATCCGCTGCCGTGAGGATTTTTAACGTCCAAAGGCAGCCAGCCGCAGTAGCCTTTGAGCTCCTCGGGGGCCTCCGGACTGTAAACTCCCGGAAGTCCGTAACAGACGTAGTCCGGCTTTTCTCCTATAAGCCCAACGACATAATGTCTTCCGTCGCCCGCATAATCGATTTTAACCCACTTGGTATAAGGCATTAAGGCCTCAAGTTCGGCGTCGCGGCTGCCTTCCGAAAAAAGCTTTTCTATCTGGTCCGCAACCTGCTCGTAATAGCTGAGCCTCCTGCCGCGGACGTGCTCTTCCCCGTCCTCCGAAAGTTTTGGCACCAGTACCGACGCGCCCTCGAAGGCGGACTCCATCTTGTCCGCCAGCGCAGATACGCCGCCGAGAGTGCGTTCTCTCATCCGCTTTGCGCCCGTAAACGAACGTATGTATTCGGTTTGCAGATCGCTTATCGGCCTTCTCTTATTCCTCGGAGCGGCGGACGTCTCCGCGCGCCTGCTTGAAAGCGCCGTCGCATATTTTTTTATGTAATCGCGCTGTAAATCGCTTATGCTTGTATTATTCACGTCCCTTACGCTCTCCTTTTCATGCTCGCGGATATATTCCACGCGGATACCGTGCTCGTTATATTCAGGAGCGGACACAGACGCGCCGCTATCGGATTCTTTTTCTTCGTCGCCCAAGTCGGCCGCACGCTCCGAAAAAGCCTTGTCGTAATAATTCACCGCCGCGACGGCGTTATCGGCGTATTCTCCTCCCGACGGAAATATGTCGAGGAACAAGTCCTCGCGCTTTGAAAACTCAAACGTTTCCGCCGCTTTCTTATCGCTCTTGCCCGCATTATACGCAATCTTCTCACCGCTCTCCTCTCTTTTTATTCCGTCTGGCAGATTCCCACGCCAAAGCCTGTGCCTGCTGAGCGTTCCGTACAACAGCGCCGGTCCGCCCTTTTCATATACCACAAAATGCGACTCCGCCACGTCCGTACCGGAATCCAGCTCCACAGACCTGCCGCCGGCCGGCTTGTATCCCAGCGGATACTCTTTCAAAACGTCTCCCGTCTTAACCGCCAGCACGTAATCGCCGGACGCCTTTTTCGGCAAATTATATGCGTTTAATACGCCCCGCAGCCCATAAGCGTTGCGCTCCAGTCTGAGCGTTCCCTTTACTCCGCCGTCGCCTGTAAGGATAATAAGCTTTTTTTCAAAAACCATATGCGCCCCCGGAATTTCATCTTTACCCTTATTTATATGCGGCATTTTTTACAACGTTTACCGATTTTTTCAAATTGCCGTCAAATCGTTGCGGCGCACGGTTTATCGGCTCGGCTTCCAACCAGTCGAAGCCACGCCCAGCACACGGATAATAAAATTTTTTTACATTCTTACCGGCGCTATCTTAAATTTCCTCCGGCTTCGGCTGTAATCATGAGACACAGCCTCAAATCGATACCCGAACAACCAGTCAAAGGATCTGAAAAATCCGCGTTTACTTAAAAGAAAACCATACGCCGCCGCCGATAAATTATAAGGCGCCGCGCTTTTATACTAATAATCAAAAAAAAAGATTCCCTTGCGATAAAGCAAAGGAATCGAAAATACAATCAATAAAAGGACTTATGCCGTTACGCTGTTCATCGCCGAAACGGCCGCTTCGTATGCCTCGTTTATTTCCTGCTCTGTCACGGCGGCGGAAACAGCAGCTTTTCCCTCGTCGTAAGCAGAGAGCAATGCCGCCTTCTGCTCCTCGGTCAGCCCTTCCGCGCCGTTTCTGGAAAGATATTCGGCGCTTAAAGCCGTCAGTTTTTCCTTTCTGAGCTCGTCGATTTTGGTAGGCGTTTCGTTAATAGACTTTACAGCCGCGTCATAAGCGGTATTGACTTCCTCCACGCTGCCCGCGGCCATAATCTCGGTCACGCCGTTTGCGTAATACGTGTTTATTTTATCGAAATTAGCCTTAGAGTATAAAGAATCGTCAGTATATTCCCCGGTTCCGATTTTATTATCCCGCAGCGTCCTCAAAGCGCCGGATTTTTCCGCGCGCGCGTCATTCAGCGCCTGCTCCTGAGCCGCCGTCATAACGGAATCCAAACTCGATTTAGCCTGAGAAAGGGCAGCCGCCACCTCATCGGCAGTGGTCGCATTATTAATAGCCGCAATTCCGTCCGCTTTAGCAGCCTCCAGTTTTTCAACTCCGCTTTGCGTATAATTATCGTCAGACTTTGTCAGGCGATAAGAGGTAAGCTCGTTTACCGCGGCAGCCTTGGCGTCGGCTAAAGCCTTTTCCTCCTCGGAAGGATAATCGCCCTTCGCATATCCGGCTGACTCAAGCAGCTTTTCAGTTTTTTCGGTGCCTGTTCCGTAAATTGCCGCATCAAACGCTTTATACGTGTACTGAGCGGCAAATTTGCCGATTATACCGTCGCCGACGGTCTGAGTATAAGGCTGAGCGAATGACAGCGGGAAAATAACCGTAGAAACAATAAGCAGAACCGCCACTACAGTTGCGCCGCGCACGGCGCCGAAAATAAACCCGACAAGTCTGCTCCACGCGCGCACCTCTCCGCGGACAATAATCTTTTTAAGAATCCATGCTATGATTATGGCAACAATACGAGCAACCGCATATAGAAGGACGCACAAAATAATGCTTAACGTATTGACCGAAAGATTAACCGCTATAAACTGAGCATAAGTAAGTCCGTAAGACGTCGGACCGCCCATTGCGGTAAACCTTTCTATCATGGGATTGATATAAAGCCCCATCGCGCCGGACAGCTGAGTGCCCTCGGCGGCGCCGAGAATTTCCTCTCCGAAGCTGTTGTAATAAAGTCCGTACAGCGACCAGCCGTCGCCTACTATAAAGTTGCGGATAAGCTCCACGTTCAGCACCCAGTTGATTACGGAATCCACAACCAGCCAGGTCGCCAGCAGCGCAAGGGCAAAACAAAATAATTTTATAAAGGTCTTACCAAAGCCCTTCCATAATCCGATAAGCGCAAAAAAGGCGATTATCGCAATTATTGCTATATCGACGTAATTCATAAAAATTCTCCTTGAGAAAAGTATTCCATATTTCCGCTAAACAGCGATTTTTCCTTAAGACTTACGGATATAACGCCGAGTTATTGTCCATAATCGTCTGCATGAAAGAAAAACCTTTTACAGCAGAAAGCATTGCCGATTTTCTTAAAAACGATACCCTGGTACCCGTAGCGCTTTGCATAGGCACAGACCGCGTTATAGGCGACGCGCTGGGGCCCGTAGTCGGAGAGCTTCTCGTTTCCGCATTCAACGCGCCGTTTTTCGTTTACGGAACGCTCGCCTCGCCAGTAACCGCGCTCAACCTTGGAGCGGCGCTGGACTTTATACGCAGGCGACATCCGGGACAAAAGCTGATCGCAATCGATTCCAGTATGGGTAAGGCGCAAGACGTAGGAAAAATCCGATTGACCGACGGCGGAATCCGTCCGGGACTTGCATCCGGCAAGCGTCTGCCCGTAACCGGAGACCTTTCCGTGACCGCCACCGTAGCCGCCAGTAACGAAAGCAACGCAATCAACTGCGTCAAATTGGGCTTTGTTTACAAAACGGCGACCGAAATAGCGCAAATCCTTGTCCGCGGAATAAATCTGTTTTTGAAAAACAGACTGTCTGAAGCAGCCAGCCAAAATAAACGGCTTAAACCGGAGCCAACCGCACCGTCAAGGCGAATAGCGGCCGCACGCTGCCCTTTCCCGCTACGTTATAAATAATACTGCGGATTATTAACAAACCGATTAAACCCATATTAAAATCGGATTAAAAATTCAACGTCCTTGCTTTAGCGTAATTACGCGCAGCGGACGGCCGTAAAAACCGCCGATTTTACGAACAGAAAAACATTAACATATTTATCGGCTTTAGTCAAGTTATTTTGCGCCGTCCGATTTATAAAATACCTGCCCGGTATCAAAAAACGTCCCTTCGATTACGGGACGCTTTTTTGCCGATAATTCAATATCGACGTTATGTAAAAAAACCGCTTACCTGCCTTTAAAAAATATTAAAAGGTTTTATTGCTCATAAACGACGTTTTCAATACTCATT
>USBU01000053.1 GCA_900553005.1 uncultured Eubacteriales bacterium
CGAGATGTAGCTCCGTCTCGTGGGCTCGGAGATGTGTATAAGAGACAGATATAATCGCTTGCTTTAATAACAGCGGGAAACGTTACAAGAGATATACGGGAAAAAGAGAATTTTCCGAAGGATCATTTTCCAACCCTGACAATGACCCGCGAGGTCCTTGGTTTTCAGGCAATATTTCACGAAACGGCATTAAATCAACGACAGGATCGAAATATTATACAATCACAAATCCCGCCGGGGAATCGTTTACAAGAAACTGGACATTATCCCAAGAAGAATACAACGAAGCGCTTGCGGACGGAAGAATCTATTTTTCAAAAGGCGGCGCGGGAGTCCCGAGACTCAAAATTTATCAAAATGCGAAAATTGAAATTATACAAAGCAGTTTATTTAATGAAGTGCACACCTCTATTACGGGAAAAAACGAATTAAAAGCATTGTTCGACGAAACGCCGTTTAATTTCCCGAAACCCACGACTTTAATAGAACGCCTGCTGCGCATTGCCTGTGAAAAAAATTCAACGATCCTTGACTTTTTTGCGGGCAGCGGCACGACAGGGCACGCAGTTATGAAGCTTAACGCCGAGGACGGAGGCAATCGCAGGTTTATAATGTGCACAAATAATGAAAACGATATCTGCCGCAACGTTACCTACGAGCGCATAAAACGCGTAATCGACAAGGAAACTTACAACGCAAGCCTGAAATATTATAAGGTGGATTTTGTGCCTATCGCGGACAGGCTGTATTACGAATACGCGGACGAATTGCTTTTACATATACGCGAACTGGCCGAGCTTGAAAACGGAATTAGCTTTAACGGCAACGATCAAATCGCCATATTGCTGACGGAAGAAGAGCTTGACGGCTTTGCGGCAAATATTCCGAAAGGCTGCAAAACGGTATATCTCGGACACGAGGTGCTGCCGTCGGAAAGCCAAGAAAAACTGTTTAAAAAGCGCGGCATTACAACGCACACAGTTCCCTATTACTATTACGGGGATCTGGAAATCTTCTGACGCTTAAAAGAAATAAGTTTTTAACGCGGATTAAGCGCGCATATTACTTTACCCGAATAAAAAAGCCGGTTACGTCCATAAAACACGCACAGGCAACAGCGAAAGCAACGCTTAAATAGTTACCTTATAGTTGCGGCAGGAAAGCCGGCCCAATAAAAAAGCGCGTCCCCGATTAAGAAACGCGCCGGGATAATCCGTTAAATTTCTATAACATAGCCGTCGTAAGCCAGTATAAAGCCCTCTTTTTCGGCAAGAGGCTTAAAGTCGCCGTAGCCGACATGCGGACCGTTATGAGAAAAATGGGTGACTATGTCCACCGTATCGTCTTTGTAAAGCCCAAGCTTTTTAAGCTTGTCACGCACCGTAATGTTGTTCGGCAGTCCCATATGAGACGCGTCCGGTCCCCAGTCGGAGTAAGCATCCTGCATACCCATCGTACAGTCGTAACTTACAAGGTCGAGTTTTACGCCGCTTTTGGCCAGCCAGTCGAACACGGGATCCTTGAGCACTCCCGTATCGTTCATATAAAACACGGTTTTACCGTTCTTTTGAATAAGATATACGTATGGGTGCTTTGTGCCGTGAGTGGCAGGCAGAGGCGTAATCTCGAAGGAGCCGACCTTGTGCTTATGATACGGCTTAAGCGCGTCTAAGGCCACTCTGCCCTGATCGAGGAGATATTGCCCCCTGCCCGCAGTGTAAGCGTAATATTCCTCGATGATATCCGACGAGCCGTGAATCGTAAGCGTCTCGGACTTCATATTGTAGCTGAATGACTTTTGACGGTTATGCAGCTCGTTGGGATAATAGTGATCCTCATGCACATGGGTAATCAAAACGTCGGCAAGCTTAGATAGGTCGTAGCCCCACTTCAGCGAATTCTGGTATGTATCCGCGCCCATATCCACTAAAAGCTCGTCGTCGAACATAACTTGAGAACGAGCGCGAACGTATCGTCCTCCTTTTTCGCGCGCTTCGCGGCATACGTCGCAAGCGCAGTACACGCTTGGAATTCCCTCCGCAGCAGCGGTACCCCAATAATGCAGTTTCATAATTTTACCCTCCAGATTTTTATATAACCGGACGCGTTTGTTTCCGCGCCCGAAGCTTAACGATATTTTACAGCTACCAGATATAGTCCTGCCGCGGGCATGACCTCTCTTACGGCGTTTTTATCCCTTAATGCGATAAGCTCTTCTATCCCGGTCCTGTCAACGGCTCCCACCCCCGCGCGCACCAAAGCGCCGGCCATAAGCCGCACCATATTGTAAAGAAAGCCGTTGGCCGTCACATAGATTTTCACCAGCCCGCCGCTCCGTACAATTTTCAGCGATTTTACCGTGCGCACGGAAGTTTTAGTATCCGCGCCGGTTGACATAAACGAGGTAAAATCATGCTCTCCGATAAACGCCTCCGCTGCGTTGCGCATGGCGGAGAGGTCCAGCCTTTCCGCAACCCTTACTGCGCGGTTCAAATATACGGCGCGATCAAAAGGGCTTTCGTACAGGCAATAGCAATAAGTCTTTTCCTTGGCGGAAAAACGCGCATGAAAACCGTCCTCCGCGGGACTGGCGGACAGCACCCGTATATCGGCGGGCAGAAAATGATTGAGGCCCGTCATAAAATTTTTTACGGACAAGCCGGAATCGGTATCGAAATGCGCTACCTGTCCCAAAGCGTGCACGCCCGCGTCCGTCCTTCCGCTGGCAGTCACGCTTGTCTTAACCCCGGTAAGCGCCTCCAAAGCGTCCTCCACGCGTTGCTGCACGGTATCCTGTCCCGGCTGCCGCTGCCACCCGCTGTACGATGTGCCGATATATTCCAATGTCATTTTTATCCTGCGCATAAACCGCTCCGTCAAATTATCCACGGAATAGCCGCAAGATCTATAATCGCCGGAAAATAATTATACCTGAGCCAAAGCACGAGAAAAAAGAATACGCAAAGAATAAAAAGCGCGACAAAATCCCTGATATGCACCTTAAGCTTTTTCATCCTTGTTCTGCCCTTGGCGCCGCGGTAACAGCGCGAATCCATAGCGTCGGCAAGATCGTCCGCGCGGCGGAAAGAAGAAACGAACAGCGGTATAAGCACTGGTATCATAGCCTTTGCCCGGCGGAATACGTTGCCGCTTTCAAAATCCGCGCAGCGCGCCTTTTGGGCCGAGCTGATTTTGTCGGTTTCCTCAACCAGCGTAGGTATAAGCCTAAGCGCAATACTCATCACCATAGCAAGAGCGTGCACGGGAATTTTAATATAGCTTAACGGCTTTAGCAGGCTTTCCAGCCCGTCGGTAAGCTCCACAGGCGTGGTGGTAAACGTAAGCATCGTCGGCCCTAAAACAAGAAACATAAGCCTGAGCGCCATACGTCCGGCGTTCAAAAGTCCCTCGCGGTAAATTTTTATTATTCCCCAGCTCCAGATAAGATCCTCAGCCTGACCGTTGTAGAACAGCAGCGACATTATAACCGTAAAAATCACCAGAACTATGATAACCTTCAGGCTTTTAAGCACCTTTAACAAAGGCACCCTGGATAACGCCACGGTAAGCAGCAAAAAAAGCAGAACTATACCGTAACCGATAAATGTCGTGATAAAAAATATCATGACTATATACAGCACCATCATTATAAGCTTTATCCTGGGATCGAGCCGATGAACGACCGATTTTACCGGATAATACTGTCCCAATGCGACTTCTCTCATCGGCCGTGTCTCCTTCCGTATTCCGCAATTATCGCGTCTATAAGCTCCGCCTCGTCCGTCAGAGAAGGATCGACGTTAAAACCGCGTCCGTTAAGCCCTGCCGCCAGCGCGGTAACGGACGGCATATCTATTTTCAAGGATTTTAAAAGCTCCTCCTGCCGAAACAGTTCTCGGGGAGAATAGACGCCGTGAAGCCGCCCGTCGGAAAGCACCGCTATACGGTTGCAGTAAGCGGCCACCTCGTCCATATTGTGAGATATCATGACGACAATGGGACAAGATTTTTTAAGTCCTTTTATAAGCTCCATTATCTCAACCTTTCCGCGCGGATCCAGTCCTGCCGTAGGCTCGTCCAGCACAAGCACGTCCGGCCGCATCGCTATGACGCCTGCAAGCGCCACCCTGCGCATCTGACCGCCGCTAAGCTCAAAAGGAGACCGCTCCTTGATCGCGTCGAAATCAAGCCCGACAAGGCGTATAGCCTCCGCTACGCGCACCGCGATTTCCTCGTCCGAAAGACCGATGTTCCGCGGCCCGAAAGCTACGTCCTTATAAACGGTTTCGTCAAAAAGCTGGTATTCTGGATATTGAAAGACCATGCCGACCTTGCTTCTAAGCTTTTTAAAATCCAGTTTTTTCGGCCTCAGGTCCATATCGTCAACGAAAATCGCGCCGGACTGAATACGCATCAGCGCATTCAGATGACTTACCAGCGTGGATTTTCCGCTGCCGGTATGCCCTATGACGCCCAGAAAATCTCCGTCGTTGACGTCAAGACAAATATCGTCCAGCGCCTTGGCGGCAAACGAAGATTTAGGATTATACACGTAATTAAGATGTTCTATTTTTATCGGCATAGTTCGTCAATCAGTTCCTGAGGATCGGTAATATTTTCCTTAAGCGGAATACCGGCGCGACCGAGCGCATGAGCTACCCGCGCGGCTAAAGGCACGCTTAATCCTATCGCCTTAAGTTCGTCCTCCCGGCTGAAAATTTCCTTTCCGCCCTGCATAAAAACTCTGCCCTCGTTCATTACGACTATACGGTCGGCAAGCAGAGCCTCTTCCATAAAGTGAGTAATCATGACAACGGACATATTTTCCTCTCGGTTAAGCTTTTCCACTACCTTTAAAACCTCGGCGCGTCCCTCCGGATCCAGCATCGAGGTGGATTCGTCCAGTATCATGACGCGCGGTTTTATGGCAAGTACGCCGGCGATGGCGATACGCTGCTTTTGCCCTCCGCTGAGACGGAATGGAGTCCCCTCGCGGTGCTCGTACATTCCCACGCTTTTAAGCGCCCAGTCCACTCTGGCGCGGATTTCGTCCGACGGAAGCCCCAAATTTTCCGGCCCGAACGCAACGTCGTCCTCTATAATGGTAGCGATCATCTGATTATCGGGATTCTGAAAAACCACTCCGACCGTTTTGCGGATATCGAAAAGCTCCTTGGCGTTTTTCGTATTTAAGCCGGCTACCGTAACGTCGCCCGAATCGGGCTCGAGCAGACCGTTCATAAGCCTGGCAAGCGTGGATTTACCCGAACCGTTGTGTCCGACAACGGCAACGAATTCCCCCTCCTCGACGGAGAGAGTCACGCCCTTGACCGCCTGCTGCTCGGACTGAGAACCGCGGTTGTAGGTAAAATATACGTCGTTTAACGTGACAATGCTCATGAATAATATTATAGCCGTGCGTCAAAAAATGCGCAAGCTAATTTACGCGCATATCCGCACATTTTTAATAATATTTTAAAAAGAATATAATATTCGCCCGCTTAAAAGGTTTGCTTATTGCGGGATTTTATGGTAAAATTATAAAGATATAATTTATCTGAATAAATATTAAGGCCGATTATCGACGATATAAAAGCGGTGAGGTATTATGAACAAAATCATTGCGATAGCTAATCAGAAAGGCGGCGTAGGCAAAACGACAACCTGCGTGAACTTGGCAAGCTACCTTGCGCTAATGGGCAAAAAGGTGCTGGCCGTAGATATAGATCCGCAGGGAAATTGCAGCAGCGGCTTCGGAGTGGACAAAACAAAGGTAAAATATTCTACCTACAATGTGCTGTCCGGAGACACTGACGCCAAAAACGCTATCATTCCCACTCTCGTAAAAAACCTGGATATAATGCCGTCAAACATAGACCTTGCGGGAGCAGAGGTCGAGCTTGTCGGCGTGGACGAGCGCGAGAAAGTACTGAAAAAAGTACTGACTCCGTTGAGAAACAATTACGACTACATACTTATAGACTGTCCTCCGTCGCTGGCGCTTTTGACGGTAAACGCTTTGACAGCCGCAAATTCCATACTGATACCAATACAGGGCGAATATTATGCGCTGGAAGGCTTAAGCCAGCTTATGAATACCATACGGTTGGCCAAGAAAATATTGAATCCGCAGCTGGAGGTAGAGGGCGTCGTGCTTACCATGTACGACAGCCGTTCCAGACTTGTCCAAAACGTCACCGAGGAAATTTACAAATTTTTCGGCAAAAAGGTTTTCGACGCCAAAATTCCGAGAAATATCCGCCTTGGAGAAGCTCCTTCCTTCGGCCTCCCGGTCATGCTGTTTGAACCCAAGTGCGTGGGCTCTTTGGCTTACAAGGCTCTTGCGGAGGAATTCCTGACGCGCAACAAGGACACTTACAAAAAAATCACAGACCTTAAAATATTGAAATACAAGGCGCAGTAAGCTGTCGCCCTGCCGTTTTTCGATTGCCGGAAAAAGGACTGATTGCGTCATGGAACTTGCGGGTACCGATAAAAAAAGCATATTTTTAAAAAAGCCCAAGCTTCTTTATATAGGCGCTTACAGGCCTAAGGCCGGATGGATGCGTTCTCTCCACTCGCACGATTTCTGCGAAGTGATGTTCATAAAGGAAGGCAACGGGCTGTTTAAGGTTGACGAGACCGAATACCCCATTAAAAAGGGCAACATCATCGCCTGCAATCCCGGCGTCAGACATACCGAATTCATTGCGGACGTCGAGCCGAGGGATATCATGTTTCTCGGTATTACGAGAATACGTATAGAAGGCTATCCGGACAATTCGCTGATAGCGGACGCGCCTTTTAAAATTGCGGATACAAACGTATTTTACGAGCAGATAAAGCAATATTTTGAACAACTTTTGCTGGAAAACGAACTTAAATCGTCTTATTTCAGCATTATCAGCGAATCGCTGCTGACTATTTTGATTTCGTATATTCTGAGGCTTACGTCGGAGCGCGCCGAGGAATTGTTTGAAAATAAAAAAACTTACGTCGAGGTAAAGGAATTTTTAGACAGAAATTTTACCACGATTGACACGATAGACAACGTATGCCGCAGTCTTTATATCAATAAATTTTACCTGACTCATCTGTTTAAAGACACGCTTGGCATACCGCCGCTGAAATATCTGATACAAAAACGCGTTTCTTTGGCAAAAAAGCTTCTGGCCTCCACTGATAACTCCATCAGCGATATTGCCAAAGCATGCGGCTACGTGGACATAGCTTACTTTTGCAGAGTTTTCAAAAAAGTGGAGAACATGACTCCTCTCGATTACCGCAACGCCGTAAGAAGAAACGCGCCGCCTGAAGGCGAAAGCGAGGTGTAATAAAAACGTCCGAGGCGTAAGCCTTGACGAAAAAAGGAAGAAATTATATTCAGGGGTAAGCCTATCCCCTGTCTCTTATACACATCTGACGCTGCCGACGACTTAATAGGTG
>USBU01000054.1 GCA_900553005.1 uncultured Eubacteriales bacterium
TACACCTATTAAAGTCGTCGGCAGCGTCAGATGTGTATAAGAGACAGCAACAATACAATCATTATATTTGACCGTATACGCGAGAACATTAAGTTCTATACTAACAAGAGGATAGACGGAAAGCTTGTAAAGCCTGCTTATATCGCCAATAAATCCGTCCAGGAAACTATTTGGCGCACGATAAACACGACGCTTACGACGCTGATAATGATAGCTATGGTTGCCATAATAGGCGTTCGTGATATTCAGATTTTCGCGTTGCCTATCATTTTCGGTCTGCTTGCCGGTACGTATTCGTCGGTATTTTTGGCTCCTACGATATGGGCAATGCTGGCAAAAAGCTTCCCCGGTACAATAAAAGCACCGAAGGCAAAACGCACTGCGGCAAAGGCCGGCAAATAAAAGTACTGAATAAGCCTTCGATTATGCGAAGGCTTATTTTTGTATATTGCCGGAGCCGGCATGCGCTTTCAAGCGATTTTAAAAGCGGAGTAAATTTTCGGAGTATATATGAACGTCAGCGTAAATATCAAAAATCAAATATCGATTGACGCCGAAAAAGCGGAGCAGCTCAGCGCAAAACTCGGCCTTAACCGCAAACTTACCGAGCTTTTGATTCTGCGCGGAATTGACAGCGAAGACGCTATGCGGAAATTTCTGTATCCGGACAAGGCGATGTTTCACGATCCTTTTTCCATGAAGGGTATGCGCGAGGCTGTCGAGAGAATCGAACAGGCCGTTAATGGGAAGGAAACAGTCGTTATTTACGGCGATTATGACGCCGACGGAGTATGTGCAGCGGCAATTCTTGCGCTTTATCTTTCATGCCGCGGACTTGAGGTCTATGTGCATATTCCTAATCGCGTCGGTGACGGCTATGGTTTAAATAACGATTCGCTTGAAAAGATAATATCCGCGCATATGCCGGATCTCATAATTACGTGCGACTGTGGTATTTCCGGAGCCGAAGAGGTAAGATTTGCTTTAGAGCTTGGCGTCGATATGATTATTACGGATCATCACGAGGTATCGGGAGAAATTCCGGAATGTATCGTGGTAAATCCGAAGCAGGAGGACTGCGGGTATCCTTTTAATATGCTTTGCGGAGCCGGAGTAGCTCTTAAGCTGGTTGAGGCTTTGGGCAGCCGTGACGAAATGCTTGAATACACCGATCTTGCATGCGTGGCGACAATTGCCGATCTTGTTCCTTTGAGCGATGAAAATCGACTTATCGTACAGTTCGGACTGGAACGCATCAACAAGAGAAGAAACCTGGGACTTGCGATGCTGTTTGACGAACTCGGCTTGGATACGGTAACCAGCGGCGATATTGCCTATAAGGCGGCGCCGCGCATAAATGCAGCCGGACGGATGGGGGACGCTTACCGTGCTTTTGAGCTGCTGACCGTTACGGACGTCGGAAAAATAAAAAACATAATAGACGAAATAACCGAGGATAATGCGCGTCGCAAGGAAATGTGCGACGAGATGTATTCTGAGGCCGTGGGCGATATAGCGTTTGAAAATCTTATCGATAACCGCGCTATCGTGCTCAGTCATCCGTCCTGGGAAAAGGGTATTACCGGTATTCTTGCGGCTCGTCTTGCGGGAGAATATAATCGTCCGGTTTTTATTATGGTGAGATCCGGCGACGATACCTTTAAGGGAACTTGCCGCAGTATAGACGGAATAAATATACACGAGCTTCTTGTGTACTGTAAAGACATATTGCTGGAGTTCGGCGGTCATTCTCAGGCGGCCGGTTTTTCGATTCGTCCCGACAGAATAGATGAATTTAAATCTGCGGTCAACGAATATCTTTCGTCTTATCCCGACGAATATTTTACGCCGAAAATTGCTTACGATATGGAAATTTCGGCGAACGACGTTAAATATGATTTTGTAAAATCTCTTGAATTGCTTGAACCTACCGGAAACGGTAATTTGCGTCCGCTATTTAAAATGGAAATAGAGGATATGAAGGTAGCTGCGTGTAAAAACAATCAATCGCACATGTCAATGATACTCGATTCCGGCTTTCAGATTTTTGCTTTCAATTATGCTAAATTGTCCTATCAGCTTCTGTCTCCTGGGAAAAAGACAATTGTTGCGGAGCTTCAGACAAGCAATTACGGCGGACGGCAGATCAAGGGAATCATGCGCTGCTGCGCGCCTTCGGAACTATACATAAACGATTCGATCTGCGACGGATTTGAGTACGGACTTATTAAATTTCTTCCTAAGGATAAATGCCAATATTCGCTTTATTCAGCGGAGGATTTAAAGGAGCTGACTCGCGATTTTTACGGTACGCTCGTTATAGCATCCGACAGAAGGAGCTATGAAGAGTATTCCGAAAAATTTGATAAGCCTGCGTTTCGTGAGTTTATGTATGCGACTTCGCGTAATAATTTTTCCAGAGTTATCGTTGCGCCGTCCTTTACCGACGGAAATCTGTGTTTATCGAATTACCGACGGATTATTTTCCTGCGCGCCCCGTTGAATAACGGCGTGGTGGCGTATTTAAATTCGGTGACCAAAGCGGAAATTCTGCTTCCTAAGGAGGCGGAAAACAGTTACGACGTAAGCGCAGACCGCTCCGTATTTGCAGCTTATTTCGAGTGTATGAAGGCTGCCGGAAACGTTCAGTCCGCCAGCTTGAACGGTTATTTCCGTGTGCTGAAAAAATTAAATCCGTCTTTAAATCTTCATCAATTTATGTTTTGTATTCAGGTATTCGAGGAGCTGAAATTTATAAATATCGAGGAAAATCCCTTTTCCGTTTCCTTTAATAAGGGCATAAGAGCGGATTTAAACACTTCGGAAATTTATTCGTTTATCAAGGAGAAATTGAAGGCTTAAATGCAGCAGTTGAGGGAAAAATTTGAATTGTTGTTTAGTCCTCAGCAGACCGAGCTGCTGAACAAGGCTATGGATTACGCTGCGGAAATGCACGCCAACCAATTCCGCGAATCGGGAGAGCCGTATATTACTCATCCGATCGCCGTAGCAAATATTCTTTTCGACCTGGGGCTTGATTACAGCACCATTGCCGCAGCTCTTCTTCACGATTGCGTGGAGGATACGCCCGCTACTGAAGAGGAAATAAAAAAATTGTTCGGTGAGGAAATTGCCGGGCTTGTTTCCGGCGTTACAAAGCTTGATAAAATTGCTTTTAAGTCCAAGGAAGAGGAGCAGGCTGAAAATTTTCGCCGGATGTTTTTTGCAATGGCAAAGGATATTCGTGTTATTATCATAAAGCTGGCCGACAGACTTCATAATATGCGCACTATTTCTTCGCTGAGTGAGGAGCGGCAAAAGGCCATGGCGCGCGAAACGTTGGAAATTTTTGCTCCGCTTGCGTCACGTTTGGGATTAAGCTATCTGAAATGCGAACTGGAGGATTTATGTCTTAAAGTGCTGGAGCCTGCGGTATATGATTCGCTTGTGGGAGAAATCGCTCTGAAGCGCGCAGAGCGTCAGGAACTGGTAAATTATATTTGCGCAAGGCTGACGTCATTGCTTACTGAGCTTAATATCAAAGGCGAGGTAAGCGGACGTCCTAAGCATTTTTACAGCATTTATAAAAAAATGAAAAACAATAACCGTACCTTCGATCAGATTTACGATCTGACAGCGGTTCGCGTTATTGTGGAAAACGTCAAGGATTGCTACGAAGTGCTGGGTATGATTCATACTATGTGGAAGCCTATACCCGGAAGGTTTAAAGATTATATCGCGGTCCCCAAACCCAATAATTATCAATCCTTGCATACGACCGTTATGACTACCTACGGTATGCCGTTTGAAATACAGATACGCACATACGAAATGCATAAAATTGCAGAATATGGAATTGCGGCTCATTGGAAATATAAGGAAAACCGCGGAGCTGCCGCCAACGAGCTGGATGAAAAATTGGAATGGCTTAGAGGGGTAATGGACGTTGAAAGCCAGACTTCCAGTCCGCAGGAGTTTTATGAGTCGCTTAAATTCGACCTTTATAGCGGGCAGGTCTTTGTATTTACGCCTAAAGGCGACGTCGTAACTCTTGCCGAGGGCGCGACTCCCGTCGATTTTGCTTATTACGTGCATAGCGCAATAGGAAACAAATGCGTAGGCGCAAAAATAAATAATAAAATTGTCCCGCTTGAAACAAAGCTTAATACCGGCGATTATGTCGAAATCATTACGTCAAACCTTTCCAAGGGACCTAGCCGCGACTGGCTTAGATTTGTAAAGACTTCTCAGGCAAAATCAAAAATCAAAGCCTTCTTTAAAAAGGAGCTTAAAGAAGACAATATAAAGCGCGGCAAAGATATGCTGGAGAAGGAAGCAAAGATACGCGGATATGTTTTGGGTAATCTTATGGTGCCCAAGTGGCTGGACGTCATTATGCAGAGATATTCCATTTCGTCTTTGGACGATCTTTACGCTTCCGTTGGCTACGGCGGCTTTACGGTCAATCAGATACTGTCTAAGCTTATAGATTTCTATAAAAAGGAAGAGCGCGCAAAAGCGCCGGTTAAGACTAACAGTTCTGCGAGAATGCTTTCTTCCGGGGGCGTTATAGTAAAAGGCCACGACGATTTGCTTGTGCGCATATCTAAGTGCTGTAATCCCGTGCCTGGCGACGATATAGTCGGATTTATTTCTAGAGGGCGAGGAGTTGCAATACATCGCAAAAGCTGTCCTAATCTGAAAAATATTGAGGATTTCAGGCTGATAGAAGCGCATTGGGCGGATGCGGCAAACGCTCCGTTTGCAGTAGCTATGCAGATAGAGGCCAAAAACGGTAACGGTTTGCTGGCAAGAATTACGGCTTTGATAAGCGAAATGAAGCTTACCATAACCAATCTCAATGCGCGCGTTGATAAGGCTGATAACGCTATAATAAATTTATCGGTTACAGTGGGCAGTATTTCGGAATTTGACGGCATTGTTAACAAAATTCAATCGCTTCCCGATGTTGAAAAGGTATTCAGGAGTAATCTTAATTGATGAAAATTATAAGGCAGACGGCCGGAATAGCCGCTACCAACAGCTATATTCTGTGTTCTGAAAACGGCGGCTGCGCGGTAGTAGATCCGGGCGATGACGCGTCGGGACTTAAGAAAATCATAAACGATAACGGTTGGAAATGCACGGCTGTTCTCTTGACGCACGCGCATTTTGATCACGCTGGTTCATGCTTTGAGTTTCAAAGTATGGGCGCAAAGATTTATATGCATGCTGCGGACATGCAGCTTATTGAAACCGACAAAAATCTTGCGCCTTTGTTCGGGAAAAAATTCCAGCGCTTTGTTTTGGATGTGGCGATAGACGACGGTGACGAAATTGAAATTTTAAATGAAAAGATTACCGTGCTTCATACGCCCGGACATACTGCCGGAAGCGTTTGTTATGTAGTAGAAAACGTTATTTTTTCCGGAGATACGCTTTTCCGCCTCTCAGTAGGGCGTACTGATTTTCCCACCGGAAGCATGAAAGAGCTTAATACGTCCGTTAAAAGGTTATTAGCTCTGCCTGGCGATTATACTGTGTATCCGGGACACGGTGAAATTACTAATTTAGATTTTGAGCGGGCGAATAATCCGTATGCTTGAATTTAAAACGAACAGATCTGACATAGAAAGCGAGCTACTTGACGAAATAAAGCTGTTTTTTCCATATGCTGAAAATTGTGAAGTATCGGCGGAGCATATTTATTCGCAATCTGCCTGCGGCGGAAAAACCGAACTGACAAACGTCTTGATTTTAAACGGCAGGAAATATTCGTATCGCAGCGAGCTTCAGAGAGAATTGTCGGAGAGCGCAAAAAAGCGCCTCGATAAGCGCGAATGTAAGCTGTCGGTTTTCAAAGCGTTTTCGGATTTTACCGGAATCAAGCCACCGTGGGGAAGCTTGACGGGAATACGTCCGTCCAAGCTTGTTTACGATATGATGAACGAGGGGCTGTCGCTCAGTAAATGCGCCGATAAGCTATGCGAAAGATTTTGCGTGACTCCGCAAAAGGCCGAGCTGATTGTAGAAATAGTATCTAATCAGCGGGGCTTTTATATTGCGGACAGCGACTTGTTTAACTTATATATTCATATTCCGTTTTGTCCGACTAAATGTAATTACTGCTCTTTTACGACGGAGCTTGCGTCGAAATGCTCGGCCGTCATTCCGGTGTATCTCGACAAGCTGAAAGAGGAAATAACAGACGCGGTTAATACCGTTGAAAAATTGGGAAAGCTGCACTCTGTGTACGTCGGCGGAGGAACTCCGACGGTTTTGGAGGCGGAGCAATTATATTCGCTTTTAGCTGATTTTCCGTTTCGAGACGTTGAATTTACGGTGGAAGCAGGAAGACCTGATTCGATTACCGATGAAAAGCTTGACGCAATTAAGCGGGCGGGCGCAAATCGTATATGCGTTAATCCGCAGACGCTCAACGACAGGACGCTTAAGGCAATCGGGCGGTCGCATACTGCCGAAGACTTTTATAGCAAATACCGTTTGGCTGAAAAATACGGGTTTACAATCAACGTTGATTTGATAGCCGGACTTACAAACGAAACGCTTGACGATTTTATCGGGACGCTTGACGCTGCGGCGGCGCTTAATCCGGACAATATTACGGTTCATACGCTGTCCAGGAAGAACGGATCGGAGCTGAAGCAAACGGGGATTTATGATAACTGCTACGTACCTGCGATGACCGGGTATGCTTTGGAGAAGCTTGGAAAAAGCGGCTATATACCGTATTATCTATATAGGCAAAAACAAATGCTGGGCAATTTGGAAAACGTAGGCTATTGTAAACCCGGTAAGCAGTGTATAAACAACATTACCACCATGGAGGACTGTATGTCCGTGATTGCATGCGGCGCCGGTTCGATTACAAAGGCCGTTTCGCACGGAGAAAAACGAATTGCCCGTTTTGCGGATTTAAGAGACGTAAAGCTTTATATCGAGCGATTCGATGAAAAATCGGCAGAGAAGAGAAAATTCTGTCAAAAACAGTTTACAAAAATACTTTAAGGTGATATACTTAACAAAGTACCTCGTTTCCACAGGTTCGGGAATCTCCGTCCCGACACTTAGGTTCGGGGCGAATAAATTATTTCATGGAGGTAAAAATTATGGACAAGGAGACAAAGGCTAAAATTATTGCGGAATACGCTACGCACGAGGGAGATACGGGCAGCCCGGAGGTGCAGATTGCTCTTTTGACTTATCGTATCAATCATCTTACCGAGCATCTTAAGGTGCATGCGAAGGATTTTCACTCTCGCCGCGGCTTGCTGCAGATGGTCGGCTCCAGGAGAAGTCTGTTGAACTATCTTAAAGATTTGGATATAGAAAGATACAGACAGATCATAGCAAAACTTGATTTGAGAAAGTAATTTGTAAAAATTC
>USBU01000055.1 GCA_900553005.1 uncultured Eubacteriales bacterium
CGGAGATGTGTATAAGAGACAGATATTATATCTCCTTATTAGCCGTAAATCGTTTTACGGCAATTTTATAACGCTTTTATTATAATCAGAGAGGCTATACCGATAATAATTCCCGCTACTCCCTTAACTCCAAGCTTTTCTTTAAAAACCGCCGCTCCGATAATCGCGGCAATCAGAGTATTTCCTCCGTTTATAAAGGTAAAAAGCACTGCCGACGGAACGAGCTTAGTCGCTTCGGTTGCAAGCTGATTGACAAAAAACAGCGCGGCGGCGCCTATCGCTCCAAAAAAGAAAAGTTTTCCTGAAAGAACTTCGCAGCCATTCATAAGAGACCGCGCCGGCGCAAGCCGCGCGGCCGACACCGCCAGACCGCACAGCGCGGCCGGAACCAGAAACGTAAAAAGCGAAAACACGGAAACGCTGCCGTCCGGAGAAAAGAACGTAAACAGTTTTTGGCACAGCATCGTCGCTCCGTTTAATAATAAAACTATGCACAAAAGCAGCATGGTTTTAAGCGAAAAAGCAGGCTTTGCGGACTTAGAGGATGAAACCAGCAGATAAGCGGCGAATAAAAAAACCGCTACTCCGCACCATTGCCACACAGACATGGATTCATTAAAAAACAATGCTCCTGCAATGCAAGGTATTATAAGTCCGGCCGTCGAAAACATGGAACACAGCGCAACCGTGCCGCTTTGCATAGCCACCGAGCTGAATATCGTATTTAAAGCTAGTACCAGTCCCGAAATCGACGCGAGCATAACAGATAAGGAGTCAAGCGAATCGAAGCTACCCGCAAAAATCAGAAGCGCCAGCGCAAACGCTGCGGAAACGCCCTTGGAAAAAGTAAGATAATCAAGTCTGCCGCGCAAGCTTACAGGCAAAACCATGCTGATATTTTTAGAGCACAGATTCTGCACGACGCGGCAAACCATAATTATTCCTATGTATGCATATCCCATAAAAGTCCCGCCGTCATGAATTTGCTTTTATTATATTATCGCTTCATGACCAGGTCAACGAAAAGCGCTTTTTTGTTTACGAAACTTTTTCGTAAAAGTATTTGAAAATTAAACCAATCGCAATTGACTTCAGCAAAAAAGAAGATTACAATAAGGATTAGAAAAAGCATTTACGAAATTTTTTCGCACTGCGGAGCAAATTATGACACTCAACGATCTGAAAAAAATAACGGGATATTCCGTTTCCACACTGTCGAAAGCGTTTAACGGAAGCGATGAAATTCCGGAAAACACCCGCAATAAAATCTTTATCGCGGCCGAAAAGCACGGCGTGCTGAACAAATATGCGAAAAAAACCTGCAAGAAGAAGATAATCGCCGCTATCGTTCCCGAATTCATCAGCGAAGCATACGCAAGCTTTATTGCTTTACTTGATCGGGCGGCTGAAAAATACGGAGCAATACTCACCGTTGCTCAGGATAACTTCAGCACGGACAAAAAGCGCGAGCTTATAGAATTTTATTCCGATTACGGCGGCGCGGACGGTATAATCGCCTTCGACGTGTCCTTTCCCATCAAAAAGGGCATGGAAACTCCGCTTGTCTCAATCGGCTTGGGAAGCGATCCGTCTTTGGACTGCGTATCCTGCGACGCCGCGGCGGCAACTACGGAGGCTTTGCGTTATCTTAAAGACTGCGGACACAAGCGCATAGCCTTTATCGGTGAAAAACTGACGGAAAGACGGCTTGAATACTGCGTAAGAGCGGCGTCGGAAGTCGGCTTAAGCCTGAACAAAAAACATATTATAGTCAGCAATCTGCGTTTCGAAGAAGCCGGACGGCACGGCGTCGACGAGCTGTTAAAAAGTTCGGATATGCCCGCTGCCCTCGTATGCGCATACGATTATATCGCCATAGGCGCTATAAAGGCTCTGTCGGAACGCGGCTATAAAGTACCGGATGACTTTTCCGTACTGGGCACAGACAATATTTCCGTGGCGTCGTATCTGAATTCGCCGCTGGCAACAATAGACACGCATGCGGACGAGCTTTGCGGCATAGCGTTTGATATCATTATGAAAAAACTTAAAAATAAATATTATCGAACGCACAAGCGCATTGTCATACAAGCGGACTTCCTTCCGCGCGGCACTATAGGCAAAGCTATAAAAGTCAATCCTGTCCGGCGATAATTTCGACGGACGCCGGACGTTAAAACCGACAGCAAAAAACAAGTAAAAATACCGCCGTTAACCGTAAAACGCACGGCCTGCCTGTAACATGAACGGACTCATGTCGGCGCTATGCTCAAACTTTTACTGACAAATATGCGCATATGCAAAAACATAGAAAAAAACGTAAAAAAACTTTTTATCTTAAATATATGCGCATATGTTGCCGTATCCGTCATAACAATAATAGCAACGCAATCCTCATAATTTGAAAGTACTGCTACCCGGAAAAATTATCAAGTAAAAAGCGCCCCTGATAACGGAGCGCTTATTTTTATCTCAACTGTTTTTTATCAATCTGATTTGGGGCGATTTCATTATCCCGACGGGCTTAAGCTGATACTCGTAAGCCCATTCCGAGCCGCGCGTGTACCAGATATTGGCTCCTTTCCAGCTGTGATCCGTCGCGTCATGCAGAGCGCCGAACGTATTTATCCGAGAGGCGTAAAGCGTAAGAGCAAATTCGTGTTTGCCGGCGCTTAATCCCTTAACCGATACGGAGTACGGAAAATACGCAATTTTTCCGGCGGGCTTCCCGTCGATTTCAGCGGAAATAACCGCACCGTTGAAATAATCTGCGGAAATTTCGACGTCGCCGCCCTCAGTCTCAAACGGCAGCTTATATATAATTTCAGCGCCGTAAAAAGGCAGCCCCTGATCCGTGACCGAGCCGAAGGCAAGCTTTTCAGGAAGCGCTGTGACCACAGCCTCTCTTCCCTCAACGCGAACGCCGAAATTACCCAGCAAAAACATATTTTCCAGACTGATCCGCTTGCTTATCGGCGCGCGCACGACCAGCACGTTTTCGCCCTTTTTAACAGCGGGCAGCTTTACGGTCCGTATATCCTTATCGACATACCAGCCGGTCGGATTTACTGAAACGTCTTTGCCGTTGAAAACGATCTCGGCAGCCTCCTCAAACGCAAGAACACAGTCCGCGTCAACCTCGCTTGTAAATTTAAAACGTAGATACGGAAATTTATCCGGCGCGGATTCCTTTATCTTCCAAGGCTGCACGTCGTGGCCGTCCGCATACGGATAGCCAAGACGTCGGCGTATGCTTTCGTCTATCCTGAGAATTTCGTCCTTTTTCTCCCAATTAAGCCCGTCCCAGGAGTACTCGCACATATCCAGAACCAAGACGTTGGGCTCCTTAAGCTCGTATGAAACCTTAGACGGAAAATCGATCGCCTCGTATTCGCGCGGAGCTTTTTTAATTTCCGGCAGGCAGGATTCGGCCTTGTCGGAGGCGTTAAGCTTAATCAGCAAGCTGTCGGAGGCGTTTAGAGAATAATTCAGCGTAGTACGGCCGTTTTCCGCCCTGTAAACGACGGGACGGATTTCCCCTGTAACGGTATCGTAAATTTCGGGGATGAATACTCCCTTTACGGTTAAAATTATTTTCTGCGCGTTGCATTCGCCTCCGTTAAACCGCCCGACCTGATCGCAGCGCGCTATAAACAGCCATTTATCGGCTCCGTCGTTGCGCATATTATAAATAAGATTATTTGTCCTGGCGCCGTTATCGTTGACTATATCGACCTCACGCGCCTCTGCAAGCGCATCTAGGATGTCAGACGAAGAAAACTCGATTCTTTCAGAATCCCCGTAAAGCTTTTTAACTCCGTCGCTCAAGGCTCCGTCCACGCAGTCAGGACATTTACCGGCAAACAACACCCGTCCGCCGCGCGCTCTGAATTCCGTAAGCGCGCCGACGGTAGTGGAGCGAAGCGTCCTTACAGGCGGCACCAGAATAACCGAATAGTTCATCTTTCCCATTTGAAAGCCTTTTTCGGACGGAGAATAAAGCTCCGGTACGGTCGATTCGGCAATGAAATCGAAGTCTATATTACCGCGCAGCAGCCAGTTGATGACATTGTCGAACTGCGTTTCCATACGCGCACGGTCGGCAGAAGTCACATCGATGGGGCCCGCCCCAAGCCAAAAGCTCTCTATTGGATGAATAACGCCTACGTTCACGCACGGCACGCCGCGCGTAAGGGCGGTATTAAGTCTTGCGAAATGATCCTCGACCAGCGAGTATTCCTTATACCATGCGGACTGATAACCGATGGACGCGGGATAATCGCGCTTAGCCGAACCCTTCATGCTCACCCAGCTCAGGTGCGGAACGCGCAAGGTTACGCCCAAAGCGGCCTGCCAGTCGCCTTGAAATTTATGGCCCTTAAAATCAAAATCCCAGCCGGTGACACCGTAAAGCTCGCTGAGCATCCCCTCACGTCCGTATTGATGAACAGCCGACTGACACTGCTTTGCGGTGGACAGCTCTACTTTATTGCACAGCATATCGATTCCCGGCAGGCCGAAGCCGCCGTAATGACGCATCGCATCGCCTACGGTGCGCGTCTGCGAATCGAGAGTCTCCTCATTCAGTACGTGACCGGTAAAAGCAATCCCGTTTTCATCGCACCACCTGCCTATCCTGCGGCAGAAGCCGTCGGCAAATCTTTGACACGCGTGATCGTAAAAATGATATCTGGCGGTATTGGGCCCGTCGCTTAAATCCCACACGACTTCCGGCAGTCTGTCAACAATATTGTAGCCGCGCGCCGCCTTAAAGGTATCGGAAAAATCGTCCGTCCACGTGATGAGCACCGGCTGCGTACCGTGCGCGAAGGCCGCGTATCCGCAATGTCCGTAATTAGGCTCATCCGTAAAAATAGCCGGGACGGATTTTCCGAAATCTCCGCCCACCTCGCGCTTATACGCCTCGTAAGTGACGTCGATGAATTTATCGACCGCTTCGCCGCACATCGCGTCTATATAGGTATAACCGTTAAACCATCCGCTGGGCTTTTCAAGAACGCGATACGCAAGCCATTTTACGCCCTTTACGGCGGAATCGTACTCGCCTATGCGCGAATAATCCGTCATAAGATTGCTTTTATCGATAACAACGTCAAACGCCGCTACAAAAACCGGATCGGTATCCTCTTCTTTCCCGCGCTTATAAACCGCTTCCGGAGTTTCTTGGGTAATAAGCAGATATTTATTGCGGTATTTCTTGTTCTCGGTGACGTATCCGCCTGCCGCGCCGCTGGCCCAGCGATCCTCGTCGTAAAGATATGCCAGCATATCCTCTTTTTTCGCATGTTCGTCGCACGCCTTTACCATTTCCATGTATTCCCTGCCAAGGTACTCGGTGGCCATGCCGCAGCGCGTATGCATGAAAAAGCCTCCGAAGCCCATATCTTTAAGCCTGTCTATCTGCCACAATAGCTCCTTTTTGTCAAGCTTGGCGTTCCACGCCCAAAACGGCGCTCCCCTGAATTCCTTGCCCGGATTCTCGAAAAGCTTTTTATCCGGCTTTTCAGACTTTGACTTATCGTACAACATATTCTCCTCCAAAATAATAATAAAGCCGCCGTATCGCGTATATTTTCATTATATCACGCTTACGGCGGCAACGCAATGGTCGATTCCGTCCCGCATAGTAGGGTTTTTGGCTTTATTTACAATACTTTTCCTTCAAAGCGTTGACGTCCACCTTGCCGACCAGCGTCTTCGGAAATTCATCGACGTAAATCACCCGCTTCGGCACGGCGTAAACCGACAAACGGTTCTTTACAAGCTCTTTTATTTCACCCGAAAGCTCCTCGCCCGAAACAGCGCCGTCGCGCAAAGTCACGAACAACGTTACCGAATCGCCCGTCCTTTCATCCGATACGGCAGCCGCGCAAGCCTCCTTTATACCAGCTATCTCGTCCATACACAGCCGCTCGATCTCCGAAGGGAAAACCGTAACGCCATTGACCTTGGCAATCCTTTTAATACGTGATTTGAAAAACACGAATCCGTCCGAGTCAACGCTGCCCACGTCTCCGCTTCTCACCCACTTTTTGCCTCCGAACGTAAAAAACACGCGCTTTTCATCAGCCTCGTCATGCAGATAGCCATTCATAAGCTCGTCGCCGCTAATGCACAACTCGCCCGTTTCGCCGGCAGGCAAAGGATTAGAGTCCGCGTCGAACGCCGCTATGCTGACTCCGCCGACAGGCCGTCCCACGCTACCCGCGCGCGACGCGTATGTGGTGTTGACCGCGCAGACGGTTACGGTTTCGGTCAAGCCGTAGCCCTCGTAAAGCCTGGCCTCGGAGCCGTTTTCTTCCATGCGCGCGTTAAAATCGCTTAACAGCCGCTTGGGCACATAGTCTCCGCCGACAAACGCCTGACGCAGATTTTTAAGCTTATCGCCGGAAAACTCGGGCTTTTTCAAAAGAGCCTCGTACAATACGGGCACGCCGATCAGATAATTTATTTTGTTTTGCTCGATAAGCTTTATCGTGTCGGCGGTATGAAATTTGGGCATAAGCGTATTGCAACCCCCGTAACACAGCATTGCATGCACTCCCATGGCAAGACCGAAGCCGTGAAACATGGGAAGCACGGCCAACATGCTTCCGCCGGTAAATCGCTTGATTCCTAGTATTTCCAGACTGTTGTCAGTCAAGGCGTTTATCGCGCCCGAGCTTAAAACTATGGTTTTAGGCTGACCGCCGGTGCCGCCGCTGTGCAGATAAACCGCCGCGGCATCGGGATCGGAAAAATCGGGATCGGACGGCGGCGCGCATTTTACGGCGTCGACATAAGAATAAACGTTTTTATTTCTTTTAATCCCGCTTAACGCGGGCATTGTCTTTATTCCGAACAGCATACGCCTGATAAAGCCGAGATAGTAAGCCGGAGAACAGAGCAGAACCTCGGCGTCACCGCCGACAAGCGACGGATATTTATCTGTCATAATATCAGGAATGGCAAGCATTTTACTGCCCACCGACCTCATATAGCTCTTAAGCTGAGCCTCAGGCGCAAGAGGATGAACCATATGCGCAATCGCTCCGATTTTACTTAGCGCATAAAAAAGGACTACGCACTGAGGTATATTGGGCATACACAGCGTAACCGCGTCGCCGGCTTTTACTCCCCTTGTCGAAAACCAGCCCGCACAGGCGTCAATGTCCTTTTTCAGCTCCGCGTAGCTTATCCTTACGCCCATATAATAGAGCGCCGTATTATCTGCGAATGCGGCGGCGCTGCCGTCAACCGCGCCGTACAGCGTTTTGAATCTATCGTTCACCGTCAGAAAACCTCCAACCCGTTTAATAGTCCGAAAAATACGATAATGCCGGCAATTACAGGCTGATGCAGCATATATACCCAAACGGTCCGTCTGCCTATAAAAA
>USBU01000056.1 GCA_900553005.1 uncultured Eubacteriales bacterium
CTGGTGAGGCGGGCAGCGTCTGCAGCAAAGTTAAGTTTTCCGCCAACGGCTCCGAAGACAAGTAGCGGCTTAATGCGGCGCTGACAAATGAGCAATGAAATTATGTTGAATTAAGCGTTCCGGCGGGCAAATCGGCTTCGGGTTTGCCCGCTTTTTTATGCGCTTGGACGTATGGGGAATTTATACGCGGGCGCCGTTTATAAAAAGCGGCGGAGCATTGCGGATAAATCGTTAATTCGACAAGTAAAAACGCTCCCGCGTTGCATCGGGAGCGTTTGTTTTTTAAGTCTTATAAATTAAGCAGTTTTACAAGCCTGTCCGCAAATTTTTCGTACTTTCTTTCGGCGGGCGTCGTTCGGGGACGGAAAGACTCTGTTGCGCGGCCCGGCATGTGGGCGTATAAGTTTTTATCGGCCGTTGTTCCGGCGTCGGATGAGGCGGAGTTTTGCTTGTCCTCGATCTTATCTGAGGCGGCAGTTGCGTCCGGCTTTGTTGAAACGGATCGTTCGGCTGCGTCGTCGCGGTTTTTCGACGCGGTAAAGGCCTGATATTCCTCGGCCGTCGTTTTTACGCTGTCGAAGCGGCTTTTGTCTGCGCCGGGTCCGACGTCAGTCAGTTTCCGACGCAGCTTGTCCGGCGTGATTCGGCGTTTTATCTCCGTCAGCCGCGGGGGGAATGCTGCGCTGTCTTCGGCGCGACGGTAAGCGGCGCTCGGCTTTTCCGTAACGGGCGCGTCCTCGCTCCCGATACGGTCCGCAATCGACACGCATCGTTCGGTATCTATCCTCATCTGTCCGTCGCTTTCGACTTTAAGCGAAACGGCATTGCCCGCAACCGGGTTCTTCTCGGTATGTTCGTCTTTTTTATACAGCTCCTCGGCAAAATCCTTTATGCTTCTGAATCTGTCCTTTGCAAAAACCGCAAGAGCTTTCATTAAAGCGGCTTCCTGCGTTTTGTCGATTTTGGCGCCGAGTTGCGACGGCGGCAGAATCGTATCGTCGTACATGCGCTGTATGCTTTCCGGCGGAAGCTGACCTGTAATGCAGAAGTATATCGTTACGCCCATAGCGTAAATATCCGTCCAGGGGCCCTGTTCGCCGTGCAGTCTGTATTGCTCCTCCGGGGCAAAGCCCTGCTTTAGGACAATGGATACGGACTGACCGTTGGGGTTGGCCATTTTAGACGCCCCGAAATCTATAAGCTTGACCTCGTTGTTTTTTGTAATCAAGATATTATCAGGGGAAATATCGCGGTGGATAAGGCCGGTAGCGTGCACCGATTCCAGCGACAGAATCACGGGCTTCAATATTGTAAGAGCCGTGTCCGCGCTCAGCTTTCCTTTTCGCTGAACGTATCGTTTTAAGGAAATCCCGTCCAGATATTCCATGACGATGTACGCGGTATTGTTTGCCGAAAAGAAATCGAAAACGCTGACTATGCCGCTCAAATCGTTAATTCCGGACAGGTTTTTGGCTTCGTCTATAAACCTTTTAAGTCCGCGGTTGGATGCCGCGTGATTTTCCTTGGCATTGATGATTATCTGGTTGGATCTCGGATCGCGCGAAACGTATCCGCTCGGATAATATTCTTTTATGGCTACCTTTATGCCCTTGGAAACGTCCCACGCAACATATGTTATGCCAAATCCGCCTTCTCCGATCGCACGGTCTATTAGGTAACGTTTTTTCAATAGAGATCTTTTTGCCAGGTGGTGCGGAAGGTTGGGAGAATCGTCCGCTTTTTTTCCGCAGGAAACGCAAACCCTGTCCGGGCCAAGGTCGCCGAAGCAGTTTAGGCAGATATTGCGGTTGTTTCTTATTTTAGCCATCGATTTCCCTTTCCGTTTCCCGTCCGGTTTTTCCGTCGGCGTCCTCGCCGTCCCGACTTATTGCGTCGCCGCAAAACAGCATGACCGCCGCAGTGTAGTTGTCGTTTCCCTCCGGCGCGCGCTCTGCAAGCGTGCCTTCCATTGCTTCGAGGATTGCGTCCGCGGTATCCGACTCTGCAAGCGCCGCCTCCATATCCCGTTCGTAAACGTATTCCCAAAAGCCGTCGGTGCATATTATTACGGCGTCGCCTTTTTCGCATTGCTCGTAAATTTTAAAATCCGGCTGTACGAAATAGTCGGAGCCCAGCACTCTTGTCAGCTTGTTCTGATCCTTGTGCGTGCGGATCTCGTCGTATGAAATTTCGCCCCTGTCGGCGGCAAGCCTTGCGAGCGAATGATCCTTTGAGTAAAACTCGACCGAGCCCGATTTGAAAAAATAAATTCTGGTGTCGCCTTCGTGCGCCGCAATCAGCCGTTTGCCGTCGGTTATTACGACGGATAGAGTGGTGCAGCCGTGCTTAAATTCAGGCGCGTCGTTTTTGACTTTGTGTATAGCGTTGTGAGCGTATTTGAAAAGCTTATTTACCGCGGCGCCGGAAAACGGATCCTCGTCCTTTTTCATCGCTCTTTTAAACCATTTCAGCGCGGCTTTGACTGCGGTTTCGCCGGCGATCTCGCTTCCGGAGTAAGCTCCCAGTCCGTCGGCTACGGCAAGGCAGCGGCAGTTTTCCGCTTCCGCGCTGTCGGCGTAATCCTGATTATACGGGCGTCCGCCCCGTTTGCTCAATATAGCGATTTTCATCTTTATAACGCCTCTTTCGACGGATGATTGATTATCATTATAGCTTATAGTTGCGATTTAATCAAGCGTTTTTCTGCGGCGGCTTTGTACGGGGCATAGGTGAGAGTCGGATTTAAACGGGAGCGGCAAGCGGGTCGGCTCCTTCAGATTCGGGCATTAAGCAAAACGGACGCGGCGTTTTTTTGCTTTAACGTTATCGGCGGTATAACTCCGCGTTTTGCGTGCGGAAGAGCGTAATGTTTATTTTTTGCAAAATTTGTCGAAATAAAGCATAACTATAGTTGACAGTTTTGTGTCGGTTGTGTTAAAATCATATTATAATTTTCTGAAACGCCGATATAATACGATCAAAAAAGGTTTCGTAGTTTCTACCGGGCGGCCTTAACGTCCGACTATCGGCGGCGGTTCCGCTTCAGTTTTGCGGAAATTGCCGTTTTAAGAAGCTTATTTTCCGGCGCGGAATAATGCAAGATTACACGCGCCGTTTTTTCTTTTGCGGATACTATCGGACAAGCCGTCCGCTGTATTAAAAATTTTCAGGAGAGGTTTTTATGAGTGAAGAAATGAACAACAACGTTCAGCCTGCAGAGGCTCCGGAGCAGCAGCCGGAACAGGCTCCTAAGGGTACGGAGAAGAAAACTTTCGGCAGAAAGCTGGACAATTTCTTCGGCATCAGCAAGGCCGGAAGCACTATCGGGACCGAAATCGTCGCCGGTATCGTCACGTTTTTGGCGATGGCGTACATACTCGTCGTCAATCCCAATGCGATTTTAAGCTCCAATGCCGCGGCAACCGAGTGGTCGTCGATATTTCTTGCGACGGCGCTGGGCGCGGTAATCGGCACTTTGCTTATGGCGTTTGTGGCCAAGATGCCTTTGGCGCAGGCGTCCGGCATGGGACTGAACTATACTGTCGGCGCTATATTGGGCGGTTCGCTCGGCTTTGCGGTCACTTACGGCAACGTAATGCTGCTTGTCCTCATATCCGGCATACTGTTCCTTCTTCTTTCCGTAGTAAAAGTTGGAGGGGTGTCCATCCGCGAAAAGATTTTCGACGGAATCCCCGAATGCGTGCGCGGCGCAATCGCCGTAGGCATCGGTCTGTTTATCGCGTTTATCGGAATGCAGAACGCCGGGCTTATCGTTTCGACCTACGTTCCCATTACCGATGAGGCGGGAGTGTTCCAGTTCGGAATTACCGGCACGCTTGTCGATCTTGTTACGTTTAACGTTTACGGCGCGGGCGCATATGTTGCCGCCGGCGCGGTTGTCTGCCTTGTCGGACTTATAGCCATTGCGGTGCTCGAGCATTTCAAAGTCAAGGGCGCGGTCATTTTGGGCGTCATCATAGCGACCATCGTCGGTATTCCTCTCGGCGTCACCAAGTGGTCCGATCAATCCTGGAAGTTCTGGGAGTATTTCCAAAAATTCTTCAGCTTTAACTCCGAGGAGGGCGGAATATTCTTTGCGGCATTTACCGAGGGCTTCACATGGGAAGCGGGCGCTAAGGCGATCATGCCGTGCGTCATGACGGTCATTACCTTCTGTATGATCGACATGTTCGACACCATGGGCACCGTGGTCGGCTGCTGCGTTCCCGTCGGTCTGGCGGACGAGAAGGGCAAGCCCTATCACTATAACGGCATAATGCTTTCCGATTCTATCGCAACCTGCACGGGCGCCATGCTGGGTACTTCTACCGTAACCACGTTTGTCGAGTCCGGCTCGGGCGTTGCCGCCGGCGGCAGAACCGGTCTTACGGCTCTTACCACCGCAATCATATTCCTGCTGTCCATATTCCTGCTGCCCGTGTTTGCGTCCATTCCCGGCGCCGCAGCGTCCTCCGCGCTTCTTTACGTGGGCTGCCTTATGCTTAAGGGTATCAAGAATATCAACATCGACGGCGTTAAAAATGCCGTTCCCGCGTTCCTCACCATAGCGATGATGCCGCTTGCCTACTCGATCACCGACGGCATCGGCTTCGGAATCCTGTCCTACGTCATTATCGATCTTGTTATCTACATCGTAAACGTAATCAAGTATGCCGCAACCAAGAATAAGGGCGGCGAAAAGCCCGTATGGGATTTGCATGTGGTTACGATCATCGTGGCGGCGCTGTTCCTTGTTTACTTCTTTGTTCCCACCACTTTCTGAATCGCTTAATCTTTCAAAGGTTAAATAAAGGCTTAAGGAGCTTGGCTGTAAATGTCCGGGCTCCTTTTGCTTTTTAAATATATCGCCCGACGGACGTCGCCGAGTTGAAAAATGGGCTTTGCCGGATTCGGTATCCGCCGCAAAACGGAAAACGATCGTTCGCAGGCGCGGCAGGCACGACCAATCAGGCGAACGCGGAGCTGAACGACAAAGTTTACCGTCAGTCCCGATGTTATTCCGTAAATCGGCGTATATTAAGCGGCCGAAAATACCGCCGGCAGTTTTTTCGGCTGGCCAGGCTATGGCCGACTGATTTGGCGTAGTAGCTGTCGTTGCGGCAATAAAGGACGGGCGGAGCCAGCCGACTGTCCGTTTTTGTTTTAATGCAATAAATATCAGGCTATTTAAGCGCGAAATTTTCAGCTTTTAGAAGTCGTTAAGCTGCGGGGGGGGGAGAAAGTCTGTTCGGGCATTATGTAAAAACCGCGTTGGTACGCATGATGAACGTTGCTGTTTTATTTTTCGGCGGAATAAAATAATGAATTTTTTTGCCGCGCGTGACGGTGTCTCCGGCGGTTAAGATTGCGACAGCGAGTAATCAATTCGAGGATAGAGGGGGCTTAGACTGCCGTGCCGAGAGGGTAACTGCAATTATATTTTGAAATAATCGTTTAGCTTGCGGCGAGGGTAGCGCTATGCAGGTTAAAACGCGGCAATAAAAAACGGCCGGATAAAATCGGACCGTTTTCGATTGTTTGATTTTAAATTTTTTATTGGCGTCCTGAGTTTTCAGCGATTCAGATTTTGCTCGCGGCCGGGCCCTCCGCCCACCATTGAAACGCGGCAGCCGGCTTCCTTTTCAATGCGCTCGACGTAAGCTCTGGCTTCGGCTGGCAGCTCGTCGTAGCTTTTTGCTTTGCTGATATCCTCGTTCCAGCCTTTAAGCTCTATGTATACCGGCTTGCAGCCCTCCAGCTCGGATATATCGGTGGGAAAGTCGTAAATCAGCTTTCCGTCCTTTTCGTAAGCCACGCACATTTTCAAAACGTCTATGCCCGTAAGGGTATCCAGCTTGTTTATTGCAAGGGCGGTAAGTCCGTTTGCGCGCACCGCAAATTTAAGGATAAGTATATCCAGCCAACCGCAGCGTCTCGGTCTGCCCGTGGTGGTGCCGAATTCTGCGCCCACGTTGCGTATGCGTTCACCCGTTTCGTCGTTAAGCTCGGTCGGGAAAGGCCCCTTGCCGACGCGCGTCGTGTAGGCCTTGCCGACGCCCAGCACGTCTTTGATGAGAGTCGGCCCTATGCCTGCGCCTACGCAAAAGCCGCCCGCGGTAGGGTGCGAGCTGGTGACAAACGGATAAGTACCCATATCCAGGTCCAGAAGCGCGCCCTGCGCTCCCTCAAAAAGAACGTTTTTGTCCGCTTTTATGGCGTTGTAAACAAGCACGGACGTATCGCAGACGAAAGGCGCCAGCTTTTCGGCGTAACCTGAGTATTCGTCGAGTATCGGTTCAAGCGCCAAGGGCTGACCGCCGTAAACGGCCGTAATGATCTTATTTTTAACCTCAAGATTGCGTTTAAGCTTTTCGCGGAAGGCGTCCGGCCTGATAAAGTCGCACATGCGGATGCCGATTCGCTCCGCCTTGTCCATATAGCACGGCCCTATGCCGTTTTTGGTTGTGCCTATATCCTCTTTGCCGCGGGCAGCCTCGCTCAGCTTGTCAAGCTCTACGTGATAGGGCAGAATGACGTGCGCGCGCGCGTCTATCTTAAGGTTTTTAAGCGAAACGCCTCTTTGGGAAAGGCTTTCCATTTCCTTAAGTATCACGCCCGGCGAAATGACTGCGCCGTTGCCGATTACGCAGATCGTGTCGGGATAAAGTATGCCGCTTGGGATAAGATGCAGCTTGTACGTAACGTCGCCCACTACGACCGTATGTCCCGCGTTGCTGCCGCCCTGAGCCCTTACCACCATATCGGCTCTGCTTGCCAGAATATCGATTGTTTTACCCTTGCCCTCGTCGCCCCATTGTGCGCCGACTAAAGCTGTTGCAGACATTTTGTCCGACCTCCGAAAAAATGTTTTACGTCTAATTATACATTTTTCGCGCGGTATTGTCAAAGATAATAAACGCTGTTTCGCAATAGTTTGCTTTTAAGCGGTAAACGCGTGCGATTTTTCGGTTTTTATCGGCCGCCTATGACCAATAATGACGTTTTGCTTTTTGTCCGTCCGCTGATATTTGTTGAATTTTCATGCGCGCCGTGATATAATGGCCTCAAGCAAGTACAGGAGGATATATTTTATGTCTGAATTTAAATATCATTTTCAGCCCCGCGAAGGGTGGATGAACGACCCCAACGGCCTGTGCCGTTATAACGGCGAATATCATGCTTTTTTCCAGTTCAATCCGTATTCGACGCAATGGGACCGTATGCACTGGGGACACGCCTGTCTCTTATACACATCTCCGAGCCCACGAGACGGAGCTACATCTCGT
>USBU01000057.1 GCA_900553005.1 uncultured Eubacteriales bacterium
GATCTACACCTATTAAGTCGTCGGCAGCGTCAGATGTGTATAAGAGACAGTTATCGGACAGTTTGGAGTCGGGTTTTATTCGGCGTTTATGGTTGCTAAAAAAATCGAAGTGCTCAGCCGCGCTTACGGCTCTGAGGAAGCCTTTAAATGGGTAAGCTCGGGGGCCGAAGGCTATACGGTTGAGGCGGCCGAAAAGGAGCATATCGGCACTGAGATAAAGCTGTATATGCGCGACAAGGACGAGGACTGCGATTACGACGAATTCCTGCAGGAGTATTTCCTGAAAAATCTTATAAAAAAGTATTCGGATTACATCCGTTATCCGATAGTTATGGACGTGACCAAAAGCCGCGTTAAGGAAAATCCGGATAAAAAGGAAGGCGATAAGGACGAGTACGAAACCTATACCGAGTCCGAAACGCTTAACAGCATGGTGCCGTTGTGGAAAAAGAAAAAGACTGAAATTACGGCCGAGCAGTACAATGACTTTTACAAGAGCAAGTTCCATGATTTTTCAGATCCGATAAAGACGTTCCATTTCAATATAGAGGGCAATATAAATTATACCGCGTTGCTGTTTATACCCGAGCATACGCCTTTCGATTATTATCAGAAGGATTATCAGAAAGGCTTGCAGCTTTACTCCAACGGCGTGCTTATAATGGATAAATGTTCGGATTTGATTCCGGACTGCTTCGGCTTTATCAAGGGCGTGGTTGACAGTCAGGATCTGTCGCTTAATATTTCGCGTGAGATGCTTCAGCACGACCGTCAGCTTAAGGCGATTGCAGGAGGACTGGAAAAAAAGCTGGTGGCGGAGCTTAAAAAATTTATGGAAAGCGACCGCGAAACCTACGATAAATTCTTTAAGGAATTCGGACTAAGCCTTAAGTTCGGCGTTTACAATAACTTCGGGCTTAAAAAAGAGGAGCTTAAGGATCTGCTGCTGTTCCATTCCTCGACCGAGGATAAGCAGGTTTCCTTTAAGGAGTACGTGGGCCGCATGAAGGCCGACCAGAAATATATCTATTACGCATGCGGCGACAGCGTAGAAAAAATCGCCAGACTGCCGCAAACCGAATTGTTGAAGGAAAAGGGGTACGAAATTCTTTATATGCCGGACAACGTCGATGAGTTTGTCGTTAAAACTCTGACGTCTTATGAGGATAAGGAATTCCGTTCGGCCGGAGCCAAGGATCTGGGACTGGAGAGCGAAGCCGAAAAGGAGGATATAAAGAATAAATCCGAGGAAAACAAGGAAATGTTCGATTTTATCCGCGACGCGCTGAACGGCGCGGTCAAGGAAGTAAGGCTTTCTTCGCGTATGAAGAATAATGCGGTATGCCTTACGGCCGACGGCGAGGTTTCCTTGGAGATGGAAAAAGTGTTCAAATCCATGAAAAACGCTTCTCCCGTGCCCGTCTCGGCGGAAAAGGTATTGGAGCTTAATCCAGATCACAAACTGTTCGGTAAGCTTAAACAGCTTTTTGAAACGGATAAAGATAAGCTTAAAAGCTATGCAAAGCTGTTGTACGCGGAAGCGCTTATTACCGAGGGTATGGAAATCGAAAAACCAGACGAATTCGTTTCCGTTCTGACAGACGTATTGAGCGAGTAAAAATAAATAAATGCCGGTCTTGAACAGGCCGGCTTTTTTTATGGCGTAAAGCGGCCGCGCTTATTGGCAAACGGTTTAAAGCGAAACATTGTGCCGGTTTTGTGAAATAATTTTCATCTTTTACAACCTTCGGCGCGCTTGACAATATAATGTATATCGTTATAATAATTACCGTGATAAATAATTCGCGCGTGCAGCGGATTATTTACGGTTAAAAAATATAACAATATCAGGAGGGCATAAAAATATGACCGATTTTCCAGAAAGGGTGCATTCGCTTGTGCGCGCAGTTCACGGTAAAATCATGCAGATACTGTTTATGCCGCTTAAAGACATAGGTTTGACGCCGCCGCAAATGTTTACGTTGCGCGCCATAGCCAAGCTTGGCGGCCGTGTGACGGTGGGCGAGGTCTGTCGTGCGCTTAATACGCCGCTTTCCAATACAACCAATATCTGCTTGCGGCTGGAGTCGCTTGGACTTGTAAAGCGCACGCGCGACGCAAACGACCGGCGTAAAGTGCGGATTACTCTTACCGATAAGGGTAAAAATTCTATGCTTAATACGGAGGAAGTGTTTTCAAGACTTAACGAGGCTATGGACGGCGGCTTTGACGAAGCCGGGCGCGAGCAGGTGCTGGGCGGACTTACGCTACTGGACGGGTGGCTGGAAAAATATCTTGCAACGGAGAAAAGCTGAATATGAAGAAAAAGAAAATTTCATTCTATTATCTTAAATACTGGTATCTCATATTGGCGGCCGTGGCGCTGTTGGTCATTCAGGCGCTTTGCGATCTCGAGCTTCCGACTTATATGCAGCATATCGTAAACACTCTTACCGATTTATCCGTCAGCGATAAAACCGGCCTGATACTTAAATACGGCGGAGTAATGCTGGCTTACGCCGCTGCGGTTACCGTTTGCTCGGTGGCGGTCGGCTACATTGCGGCGGCGCTAGGTTCGCGTGCGTCAAGAGACATGCGCCGCGATATATTTTGCAAGGTTTCCGACTTTTCTGCGGCGGAAATAGATAAATTTACCGTATCGTCGCTTATCACGCGCAGTACTAACGATATAACTCAGATTCAGAACTTTTCTATTATGCTGATACGCATGGTCATTTACGCGCCTATCATTGCTGCCGGCGGCATCGTAAAGGCGATCAATCTTACCTCTAACATGAGTTATATGCTTTGGGTGATAGTTGCCGCCGTCGCGCTTGTACTTATTTCCATAATTATCATGCTGGCCGTTGTGCAGCCTAAATTTATAAAGCTGCAAAATCTGATAGATAAGCTTAACGGCGTGGCGAGGGAAGGCTTAAACGGCATGATGGTAGTGCGCGCGTTTAATACCGTCAGTCATGAGGAGCAGCGCTTTGACGACGTAAACAAGGAGCTGACCTCTGTTAATATCTTTACAAACCGCGTAATGGCCGGGCTTTTTCCCATAGTGAATATCGCAATGAACGGCGTGTCCGTGGCGGTAGTTTGGATTGCGGCTTACTTTGCGTCTGACGTGACCGACGTCGCGGCCATGATGGCGTTTATGAGTTATGCGATTCAGATAGTCATGTCGTTTATGGTCATAACAATGGTATTCGTGCTGGCGCCGCGCGCCTTCGTATCGGCACGGCGTGTGCGCGACGTTCTGAATGAGGAAATAAGCGTCCGCAATCTTCCCGGCGCCGTCGAGGCAAAAAATATTCGCGGCGAGCTGGAATTCGATAACGTAAGCTTTCGCTATAAGGGCGCGGAGGAAAACGTTATAAGCAATATTTCCTTCAAATGTTCTCCCGGAGAAACGACTGCGATAATCGGCGCTACGGGCAGCGGCAAATCGACGCTTATTAAGCTGATTCCAAGGCTTTACGACGTTACCGAGGGCTGCATACGTTTGGACGGCAGGGACGTAAGGGAATATACTTTGGAGTCGCTGCGCGACAACGTAGCCTACGTATTGCAGAAAAACCTTCTGTTTTCCGGCACGATAGAAAGCAATATAAAGTTTGCGGACGAGGACGCGGCCGACGGCGACGATCGCATGAAACGCAGTGCGGAAATCGCTCAGGCGACCGAATTTATTTCCGAAAAAGACGACGGCTTTCAAAGCGAAATCGTTCAGGGCGGCGGCAACGTTTCGGGCGGACAGAAGCAAAGGCTTTCCATTGCCCGCGCGCTCTATAAAAATTCGCCGCTGCTGGTATTCGACGACAGCTTTTCGGCGCTGGATTTTAAAACCGACGCAAAGCTTCGCGCGGCAATAAAAAGCAGCGAGGGGGGCAAAAACGTGCTGATTGTCGCGCAGCGCGTCGGCACTATAATGAATGCCGACCGAATAATCGTACTGGACGAGGGACGCATCGCAGGTCTCGGCACGCATAAGGAGCTTATGAAGACTTGTCGGGTGTACGCGGATATCGCCCGCTCGCAGTTATCGGAGGAGGAGCTTAAAAATGAGTAACGTCAAGACTAATCACCCTCCGCGCGGGCCTATGGGCGGAGGACCGGCGGCTATGCGGCCGGGAGAAAAGGCTAAAAATTTCAAGGGAACCTTAGGTAAACTTATCAAGTATATGCGCGTTTCGTTGCCGGCTATACTTGTATCGCTGTTGTTTGCGGCGGCGGCCGTTATTCTTACGCTTAATATACCTAATCTGCTGGGAGACAGCACCGATAAGCTTATAGAAGGTTTTATGCAAAAGCAGGTTTATTCTCAGATAGACGATACTATCAGGGATAATCCCGATATTCCTTACGACGGAATCGCTCAGCTTGCTTCAGCAGCCGGGATAACTACTTTCGACGAGCTGTTTGAGCTGATGAAGGACAGCGGCGCCATAACCGACGCCGAAATCGATGAATTTAAAACCGGTTTGGGAGATTATGCGGACGGCGTATTTTCCATGAGCCTAAGCGCTGCGCCGACTATCGACGTGGACGCGATAATCAAGCTGCTTACGATAATTACCGTACTTATATTCGTTTCGGCGGCAATATCATACGCGCAGTCGTTTATTTTGGCCGGAGTCGCGCAAAAAACGTCTTACCGGCTGCGCCGCGACATCGACGAGAAGATAAACAAGCTGCCGCTTAAATATTACGACAATACGACTAACGGCAACGTGCTAAGCTATCTAACCAACGATGTGGACGCGATTTCAACAACGCTTAACCAAAGCCTGTCTCAGCTTATCAGCTCGGTCACGACGATAATAGGCGTGCTGATCATGATGCTGCGCATCAGCTGGATTATGTCCGGCGTCGCCGTCCTTATCGTGCCGGTTTCGCTTGCTCTTATTGCGCTGGTGATTAAATTCAGTCAAAAGTATTTCCGCCGTCAGCAGGCCGCGCTGGCGGATGTAAACGGTCACATCGAGGAAATGTACGCCGGCAACAAGGTGATTCAGCTGTATAACTGGCAGGATGAATCGGTTTCAAAATTTGTCGATTACAATAACGAGCTGGCGGCGACGGCTCAGAAATCGCAGTTTCTGTCCGGACTTATGCATCCTATTATGAATTTTGTGGGAAATATAGGTTACGTCGTGACCTGCGTTCTGGGCGGCGTGCTTACGGCCAAGGGCAGTATTACGGTAGGCAATATACAGGCGTTTATCACGTATATACGGCAATTCAATCAGCCGGTAGGTCAGGTCGCCAATATAGCGAATACGCTCCAGTCCACAGTAGCCGCCGCCGAGCGTGTTTTCGGATTTATCGAGGCGGAGGACGAGGCGGAAACGGGAGATGCAATTCCGCAAAATGTTCGGGGAGACGTGGAATTTAAAAATGTACGCTTCGGCTACGATCCGGAAAATATAATAATCAAGGATTTTTCGTCAAAGGTTAAAGCCGGGCAGAAAATTGCAATAGTAGGTCCCACGGGCGCGGGAAAAACGACCGTCGTCAAGCTGCTTATGAGGTATTACGAGCTTAACGGAGGGCAGATTTTACTGGACGGACGCGATATTACCGAGTTTAAGCGTTCGGCGCTGAGGGACGAGTTCGGAATGGTTTTACAGGATACCTGGCTTTACAGCGGGACGATTATGGATAACATAAGATACGGGCGGCTGGACGCCAGCGACGAGGAGGTTATCGCGGCGGCAAAGCTTGCCAGCGCGGATCACTTTATACGGACACTTGACGGCGGCTATGGATTTGTCATCAACGAGGAGGCCGATAATATTTCGCAGGGACAAAAACAGCTGCTTACCATTGCCCGCGCATTGTTATCCGACCCTAAGGTTCTTATTCTTGACGAGGCGACCAGTTCTGTGGATACCCGTACCGAGCAGTTGATTCAAAAGGCGATGGAGACGCTTATGGAAGGCAGAACAAGCTTTATTATAGCGCATCGTTTGTCAACTATCACAAATGCGGACAAGATACTTGTCATGCGCGACGGCGATATAATAGAGCAGGGTACGCATGAGCAGCTTATGAAAGCAAAAGGTTTTTACGAGCAGCTTTATTCCAGTCAGTTCGATAAATAGTTTTTACGCTTTAAGATTCGGTAACGTTATATCGAATGTAGCTTGCTATACCTTGCTGAGAGGCATAGCAAGCTTTTTTATTTGTTGCAAAAAAAATCCGTAAATCGTATTTTTACCCGGTATAAATCATCCTACGTAATCATCGCAACGACAGATAAATAATATTCGTGATTCCGGCGCATTCATATATGCGCATATTTGGCGGCTTAGGTTGTCTGCGTGAATTTATGCGATATTTTTATCGTGTAACGTACAATCAGCCCCTTGTCAATTAGTCTGTTATTATTAAAAAAACGACATGGGGAGAGCGGCCGCGTGGATTACGATGCATTCAACAGAAGAAACGCGATAATGGACAGGCTGATTGAACGAAGAAAGGTCTCCTCCGGAGAATTCGCGCGCGAATTTTCCGTATCGCGCAATACTATTGCCAGTGATATCGCGCATTTGTCTAAGATTTTTCCTATATCCAGCTCTACGGGACGTAACGGAGGTTATTTTTATACGGGAGAGCGTTTTGTTTCAATCAGCCGCGGCGAGGCCGAAATTATCTTATCATATACGGGCGAGGCGGAAAATTACTCGGGTAAAGTAAAAGACGCGCTCGAACGTATGCGCGCGTTCGTCAGCTCATGCAAAGAGGAAAACCGTTGATTTTCTTTGTATGGTTATGCCGGCCGTTTAAACTGAAAAAGCCGCTCGTTCGAGCGGCTTTACGGATAAAAACTTTTGATGATAAAGGGTTAATATGATTATTGCCTGTCGACGGATATTCATATCCAATATGCGGGCATTAATTCGGATAATAATACCGTTTTTCCGTCATTGTCGATAAGAATCTCTATTTGCTTTGCAAAAGTTCCCATTTGCATCATAAATTCTCTGCAGGCTCCGCAGGGCGGCATCACGCCTCCGTCTTTATAGACGGCGCATATTTTTACAAATTCATATTCGCCGTTTGTAAGCATTGTGGATATGGCGTTTCGTTCAGCGCAAAAACCCAACGAGCAAGCAACGTCGAGACATATGCCTGTATAAATATTGCCTTTTGATGTTAAAACGGCTGCTCCGACCTCTCCGACAGAAAAATGTTCGGACAATTCGCGCGGGGATATTACCTGTCTCTTATACACATCTCCGAGCCCACGAGACGGAGCTACATC
>USBU01000058.1 GCA_900553005.1 uncultured Eubacteriales bacterium
TAAATATTCTATACAGACGTAAAGCTTGTCGTATCGATTGCAAGATTGCGGATGAGACAGCCTGCCGCAAAAGATAAAAGACATGAGTTAACCTTTTGCTTCGTCTTTTTCGTATCAAAATATCATACCGCCGTTTACCGGAATATCCGCTCCGGCAACATATATCGATTCCCGCGTCAAAAACTCAACGACGTCCGCTATTTCCGACGGCGTTCCCGCCCGCCCCACGCTTACACCCGACGTAAAATCATTAAGCTCGTCTGCAGACAAACCGGCGTTCATAGCCGTATCTATCAAACCGGGCGATACGCTGTTAACTATGACTCCCGACGGAGCAAGCTCGGCGTTTAGAGCTTTGGTAAAGCCTATCACTCCGGCCTTTGAGGCTGAATATACGGTCTCCGTACTGGCGCCTAATTCACCCCAGACAGAAGCTATATTTACGATACGGCCAAAGCCCTCCGATACCATATCGGGAGAAAAAACACGGCAGACGTTGAAAACAGACCTAAGATTAGCGTTCATAACATAATCGTAATCCGCAACATCGCAGTCATACAGAGGCTTTAAAAGACTGACTCCCGCATTGTTTATTACGGTATCCACAAATCCGAGACATTTGCGGCAGTAAGCGTACAGCTCCTCCACCGCTCTAAAATCCGATACGTCGGCCTGCACTGCTATACAATTTACGCCGCGCGACTGAAGACTTTTTATCAGCTCGCACGCTTCGGCTTCAGAAGTTTTGTAATTTATCGCAATCGCAAATCCGCATGAAGCCAGTTTTTCCGCAATCGCTTTGCCTATACCCCTTGCGCCGCCCGTAATCAACGCCGTTCTTTTCCTTTGCATCAATAATTATCCGGCAGATCGTTTTCAAACAAAACCGCCTTTTCTCCTTTAATTTTTTTATAAATATCGACCGCGTCGGATAGTTTGTTTACCGAAAAAACGCGTTCTGGCTCAAATCCGGCTTCCTCGGCTCCGCACTTAAGAATTTCGGCGTTAGGCCCGACAAAAATTGCGTAAGCGCAATTTTGATATGCCTGAGCTCCAAGCCTGCGATTGGCCTCCTCCTGTCGTGCGCCAAGCTCCACAAGACCGGGAGTTATCAATACGCGCGTGCGCGGAGCAAAACTGTTTAACACGCGCAGAGCGTTTAGCGCGCCCGACTCGTTGCCGTTGTACGCGTCGTCGATTATTACATCGTCTCCATTATATAACAATTCAAGACGATGCGCAACAGGTTTAAGCTCCGCGGCGGCATTTTTTATTTCCTCCAACGAAACCCCAAGCTGTACGGCCAGCAACGCGCACTGCGTTATAACAGAAGGTATATGATCACCCAAAAGCCTTGTGGAAATATCGACCGCATCGTCGCCGACCATCATCGTAAACTCAATTCCGTTTGCGGCATAACCGACCGCGCCGTAACAAGCGTCATATTTTGATTTCACATGTACCTGCGTCGCTTTGATCCGCTGCGATTTGCCGGATTTGACGCGCTTTACAGATTCGTCCTCCGCACGTTTATTTTTAAGCTCCTGCACGGCGTCCTCGTCGCGCCCGGATATCAAGCGACGGCATTTGCAGCGCTCGTATAACGTCGCGCAGCCCTCGTTATCCCCGTTAAATACCGCAAGCCCGCTTGCCGGAAGCGACTCGGGCAGTTCGTTCTTCGTTTCCAAGATTGCTTCAAGCGATCCGAAGGTTTCAAGATGCTGGGTGCCAATAGCCGTAACAAGCGCGTACTCGGGTTTGACTATTTCGCACAATTCTCTTATATCGCCGACGTACCTTGCGCCCATCTCTGCTATAAAAGCGGTATCGTCGCACAGAAGATCCTCGTTGGCCGTTTTTGCTATCCCCAAAGGCGTGTTATAATTTCCGGGAGTCGCACATACGGAATACCCGCGAGATAAAAAAGCCTTAAGCACGTTTTTGGCGCCTGTCTTTCCGTAACTGCCGGTAATTCCTATTTTAACCAGCTTATCCATTGAAGCCAGCTTATCGCGCGCGGCGGATATCAGTCGCAAATTACGTTTTGTTTCTATCGGAGAGGTTACGGCATGACTGAGCAGGAAAGCCGCAAAACCGCCGATAAACGGCGAAAGCGCCGCAAGTGGCGGATACGACAGCGTCAGCAAAACGGACAGCGCGGCCGAGAAAACGCTAAGAACTGCGATAAAACGCTTAAAACGTTTAGTCAAAGCAAGCTTTACTTTTACGCGCTTATATGATGCAATAAACAGGATAAGCGATACAGCGACAACCGCTGATACGCTCAGATAAAACCAATCGTCATTTATAAACGCATATAATATCGCCATAAACGCGAAAACACCGGCGGGAGCTATTACGGACGGTAAAAAATAAAGAAATTTTTTGCGCCTGAAGGCTGTAAACAATTCGTTCAATCGATATGCCGACAGCTGATAAAGCAGCAGCGTATCGTAATTAGCAAGCGGCGACAACAGTCCGCAGACAAGCGCTGAAACAACTATACAAACTACCGTCGTCATATATCCTCCCCGAAGAATGTTAACGCTATGGAATTAAAGCGCGCTGTTTCGCTTAGAAAGGCAAAATGGCCGCTGTCCTCAAATATAATCAGCGCACAGTCAGAAATGCGTTTGACCATTCTGCGCGCCATATAGAGCGGTGTAGATCGATCCTCTCCGCCCCATATTAGCAGCACCGGACAGCCTATATGCCGTAGCGTCTTGTCGAGATGAGTGTTTACCACGGACACGAAAACTCTGCGCATAGCTGGATTCAGCGCGCGATAATCCGCCGAGCCGGCATTTTCTTTCGGCTTAAGCCCCAATCTGCGTCTGAGCTTGTACGTCCAAATTTTATAATAATATTTCGGTCCGCGCCTCGGCCTGAGCCCTGCGCCGCCGGTCAGAATTAGCCTGCCGATCTTTCCTTCCGCCGCAAGTATAAGCGCTATTCTTCCGCCGAAGCTGTGAGCAATGACGTCGGGATTTTCAATACCGAGCTTTGTTATCAGCTTATTCGTCAACCGCGCGTAATCATATACGGTAAATTCCGGATCCGGCGTATCGCTTAAGCCGAAGCCGGGAAAATCCAATGCGGTAACGTCCCGTCCACGCAAAGAAAAGCAGTCGAAAATACGGCGCATGGTTTCGGCGCCGCATCCCCATCCGTGCAGTAACAGCACGGGTTTACCCGTCCCGGTTTTTCTTTCGTAAAAAACGTTCAACCCATCGATTTCGAGAAACATTTTTTACTCCGTCGTTCAGGATTTATTGACTTTTGTATTTTTTCGGCTTAAAAAAGCTTATTCTTCACCGCCGTTAATACTGAATTTATATACGAACGCCGCATCGCTGCCGTAATAATGCGGACGCTTCATTATGGCCCTGAACCCAGCTTTTTCATAAAGCGCCTGAGCGGCAGTATTATTTTCGTTTACCTCGAGAAACAAATTGACGATATTCTGCTCTCTTGCGCGTACAATCAAAGCATTTACAAGAGCCAAAGCCACTCCGCGGCGCCGATATGCCTCGTCAACCACTATATTACATATGTTTCCCTCGTCAAGACACCACGCTACGCCGGCGTAACCGATAAGCTTACCGTTTTCCACGGCCTTGAGCATTACGTACCTTTCGTCGTCTATAGCTGCAAGTATGTTTTTTTTGCTCCAGGGACAGTCCAAATATGCGGCTTCCAAGCGCATAACGTCCTTGTAATCCTTGCGCTTAAGCGTAAGTATTTCCATATACTTTTTCTCCTATCTCTGTTTTTCTTCAAGCTCACGCTCTGCCTGAGATTTAAGTATATAATACGGCTCCAACTCACGGTAATCAAGCAGACGGCCCTTGGCAAATAAATCTTCAGCCGCGCGTAAAAGCGAATACCTTGCGTCATCTGTAACAGATTCAGTAAAAAAGTCTGCGCTGACGCTGTCGGATACTACAGCGCAGGGCTTTTTAAGTCCTGATATCAATTCGGCTGCCTCTTCGTATAATGCCGTCTGCGGTTGAATTATCGGACTTTTGTCAGCATCGAAGGCCGAAAAATAACAATAATCCGAATACGCATGCACAACCAAAACGACGCTTTCGGCGCCTGCGCTTATATCATTATATGCAAGCTTTTCCAATGAAGTTACGGCAATAACCGGCTTTTTTGCAACGTATGCAAAAATTTTTGTCGCCACGACGCCCAGCCGTATGCCCGTAAACGAACCGGGACCTGTTACGCAGGCAAAGAATTCCATATCGTAAAGTCCTAAACCGGCCTCGTCCAGCATGGAGTCAATAAGCGGCAGCAAGGATTCGGAGGTGCGCCTAAGCTCTTTTTCCTGCCGGAATATTACCTTTTCTTCCGCGCGGACCAAAACCGAAACCGTCTCGCCGGAAGTATCTATAGCAAGATATTTCAAGATACGCTCCTAAAATTCTATATGCTTGACCTTATCGGACGATGATCTGCGGTAAAGCACTATTTTACTGCCGATTGCGCAAACCGGCTGAGCGCCAAGCTTTTCGCAGATCTCTTTAAGCGCCTGCTCTGCCTCCAGCTCGCTGGCGCGAAGCACGGAAATCTTTATAAGCTCGCGTTTTTCCAGAGCCTCGTCTATTCCTTTAAGCTGATTTTCTCCTATGTTCGCTTTGCCGATTTGAAAAACCGGCTCGATCCCGCTGGCCGTAGAACGCAAAAATGCACGCTGTTTACTGTTCACTTACTGAAATCTCCCTGATCCCGTCGCCGAGATAATTTATAGCTATTCTTATGATTTTCCGCGGCAAAGCGTCGGCAATGTTATCCGCCCATTCGACGCACGATACCGAGCCTTCCTCACCGAAATAATCCGTAAGGCCCGCTTCATATGCCTCCGCTCCGCTTTTCAGCCTGTAAACGTCGAAATGATAAAGTTTAAGTCTTCCGTCGTATTCGTTCATAAGAGCGAACGTCGGGCTTGTAACTTCCTCCGTTACGCCGAGACCGGAAGCCAAACCTTTGACGAATACCGTTTTACCGGCGCCGAGCTGCCCGCTTAAAACAATGACTTCTCCGCCGGAAAGCGTTGCGGCAAATGCGGACGCGAAACCGAAGGTGTCCGCCTCGCTATGCGAAATAGTTTTCATAGGTTTATTATACTACACAGGCAAGCTTAAAGCAAGCCGAAACAGCAGGTTATAAAGTAAAATTATACGTTTTTTTCATTTGAAACCGCAGACGCATCGCTTCTTCCGTCGTCGGCGTCCGCTTCTTTAGAGGACTCAGCCTTACGAGCTGCGGGAAACATTCTGTCAAACAGCTTTTCAAGCTGCTTATACAGCGCAAAAGTAACCAGCGCGCACACCAGTCCGCGCAGCAGATTAAACGGGAGAACGGCGCAAATGATATAATAAAAATAAAAGCTGTCTTGCGTAACCGCAGGAAAAATCAATCTTACAAGTCCGATAATGTTATCGAAGCCCATGTACCAGGAATAAAACGGAATAAGCATAACTCTGTTTATAAGCATGGCCACAAGCGTGGTGGAAACGACGCCTGCGGCAAGTGAAACGACCGCGCCCTTTAAGGTCCGACGAAATTTATAAATATACGCCGCCGTAAGCACAAACGCAAGACCTATTATAAGGTCGCCCAGTTCGCCCACGCATGCCGTATGAGAAAACGGGAGCTTTAAAACCGTTCTTATGACAATCACTATCGCTCCCGACCACGGGCCCATCATAAAGCCTGCCAGCAGCGCCGGCATATCCGAAAACTGAAGCTCAAGAAACTGCGGAAATATTGGCAAAGGAAGCTTGACAAACATATACAGCACATACGATAGCGCTGAAAATATTGCCAGCCGCGTCATATTTTTTGCATTGAAATAATGTGTTTTCATATAAAACGCCTCCGAAAAATTACAATTTCCGAGGCGTGAAAAGATTATGCTAAAATGCAAATTTTCAACTTATACTATCCGGACTTTAACCGTCGGTACGGGAATCTCACCCGTTCGGGGACCGAAAAACGATCCTTCGCAGACTGAGCGCCTGTGCGGCGCATACTGCCGGTGGGGAATTACGCCCCGCCCCTAAGTTGCAGATTTATTATATTACCTGAACAGCAAAATGTCAAGCCGCAGGCAATAAAAAATTTAAAAATAAATTAAAAACGTCCGTAAAGATTTTTCAGGTAAAAACCGTTTACGCAATATTGTTAACGCAGGATGCGCACACAAAAAAATGAATCGTCAAATACTGTCTTCTTCAGCGTTTTTCCCGGCTTCGGGCGGCGTATTTCTGCCGAAGTCGCCGTATAGACGGAAAAGCTTAAACAGCGCCGGAACGCCCGCCGTCGCGGCAAGCGCGGTCACAAAATAACGCACGAAATTATAAAGAACGGCCTGCTCCTTTGGCAGAAACAGCTTAAAACCTTCCTTTATGCCAAGGACTATAGCCACTCCCAATATTATTTTTATTATCTGAACGTACCACCTGGCTTTAACTTCGACTTTTACGTAACGTTTTTCAAGAAAATAGCCGAGAGAAACCGCAGAATATCCGCCAAGCACGTCCATAACTCCGCCTGCTCCGTTTGCCTTACCGGTAAAAACCAAAATCAGAAGAATAACGACGCAAAGCGGAAAAACGCCAAGCACCATATATTCCTCCTTATCCCGAAGAAGTTCGAACAGCATGGAAAACAACAGAGCAAACCCCACACCGAACGTAAGCCCAACAATTACGTCGCTTAAAAAATGCTGGCCAAGATACAGTCTTGAAAAAGCCACCAGCAAAGACACCGCGCCCATGACGATATAAACGGGAATACGACGGTACCTATTTGAAAGCTGAGTCGATAAATTTGCTATCGAATGCGAATGTCCGCTGGGAAACGAATATCCGCCGGTCTTTTCTCCGACAGATACAATGCCGTCATATGTGTAAGGCCGGGGACGCGCAACAAGCGTCTTGATTCCCTCTACGCAGGCGCAGCCTAAAAGATAGACGTTAATCAACTTATACCCGAAGCGTTTATCAACGCACCAGAAAAGCGCGACGGCAACAAGAATAAAAAACATTTCGTCGCCGATCAGCGTGACAAACGAAAACAGTCCGTCGAAAAAAGCATTGCGAACGCTTTGTATATGCTGGATAATAGAAACCTCGTACAAGATAATTCTCCTAAAAAGCAATCAGCGCAATCAATCGACAAATTTTTTTATGTTATCGCCGTCCGCCCAAAGCTGTCTCTTATACACATCTCCGAGCCCACGAGACGGAGCTACATCTCGT
>USBU01000059.1 GCA_900553005.1 uncultured Eubacteriales bacterium
TCTACACCTATTAAGTCGTCGGCAGCGTCAGATGTGTATAAGAGACAGATATATGGGAAAACAAGTAATTCACTTAACAACGGGGCCGATTATGAAAATCATCAAAAGAAACGGTGCTGAACAGCTTTTCGACATACAAAAAATCGTTACAGCCATAAAAAAAGCAAACGCGGCGGTATCTGAAGCGTGCCGCATGACGGACATGCAGATAAAACGCATTTCCGAAAGCGCGGTCAACGCCTGCGAAAAGCTTGGCCGGGCTCCGAGCGTCGAAGAAGTTCAGGACATCGTAGAGCACCAGATAATGGCTCACGGCGCTTACGAGGTGGCCAAAGCGTATATCACTTACCGCTATACCAGAATGCTGGTGCGTCAGTCAAATACCACCGACGACAAAATACTAAGCCTGATCGAGTGCAACAACGAGGAAGCCAAGCAGGAAAATTCCAACAAAAATCCCATCGTCAACTCCACTCAGCGCGATTATATCGCCGGAGAGGTTTCGCGCGATCTTTCAAACAGAATACTGCTGCCTAAGGACATAGTTGAGGCTCACAACGAGGGCATAATACACTTTCACGACACCGATTATTACGCGCAGCATATGCACAACTGCGACCTTGTCAATCTTGAGGACATGCTGCAAAACGGCACCGTTATCACCGGCACGCTTATAGAGCGTCCGCACAGCTTTTCCACTGCGTGCAACATAGCCACTCAGATAATAGCGCAGGTCGCGTCAAACCAATACGGGGGTCAGTCTATTTCGCTTGCTCATCTGGCACCGTTTGTAAAAGTGAGCCGCGATAAAATACGCGCGGATCTTATCGCTGAAACGGAAGCGTTGGGCGTAAAGGCCGATCCGGCAAAAATAGACGAGCTGACCGAAAACCGGCTGAGAAACGAAATCAGACGAGGCGTTCAGACAATACAATATCAGGTCGTTACGCTTTTGACAACCAACGGACAAGCTCCCTTCGTCACCGTATTCATGTATCTGAACGAAGCCAAAAACGAAGACGAAAAGCGCGACCTTGCCATGATAATAGAGGAAGTGCTGCGTCAGCGCCACCAGGGCGTAAAAAACGAAAAGGGAGTCTGGGTAACGCCAGCCTTCCCCAAGCTTATTTACGTGCTTGAGGAAGACAATGTGCACGAGGGAGACAAGTACTGGTATCTGACCGAGCTTGCTGCGCGCTGCACGGCCAAAAGGCTTGTGCCCGACTATATTTCCGAAAAGAAAATGAAGGAGCTTAAAGAAGGCAACTGCTTCCCGGTTATGGGCTGCAGAAGCGCATTATCTCCCTGGAAAGATGAAAACGGCAAATATAAATTTTACGGCCGCTTCAATCAGGGCGTAGTCACCTTAAATCTTGTGGACGTAGCGCTTTCCTCCGGCGGAAGCATGGAAAAATTCAATAAAATATTCGACGAGCGGCTTGACCTTTGCTACCGCGCGCTAATGTGCCGTCACGAGCGTCTTAAAGGGACTCTGTCCGACGCGGCTCCCATACTGTGGCAGTACGGCGCGTGCGCCAGGCTCAATAAAGACGAAACGATAGACAAGCTGCTTGTCGGCGGCTACTCTACCATTTCTCTCGGATACGCGGGGCTGTGCGAATGCGTGCGCTATATGACCGGAAAACCGCATACCGATCCGGAAGCCACGCCCTTTGCCTTATCCATAATGAAGCATATGAACGAAAAATGTGACCAGTGGAAGGCCGAAACCGGCATAGGCTTCGGCATATACGGAACGCCGCTTGAAAGCACAACCTATAAATTTGCGAAATGTCTGCAAAGACGCTTCGGAGTCATCGAGGGCGTAACCGACAAGGGCTATATTACAAACAGCTACCACGTGCATGTAACGGAGGAAATCGACGCGTTTGAAAAGCTGAAATTTGAATCGCAGTTCCAGTCCCTGTCCACGGGCGGCGCCATCAGCTACATAGAGGTGCCCGACATGCAGAACAATATCGAAGCTGTGCTGGAAGTAATAAAATTTATTTACGACAACATCATGTACGCGGAGCTGAATACGAAAAGCGATTACTGCCAGGTGTGCGGCTTTAACGGCGAAATCCAAATCAAGGAAGCGGACGGCAAGCTGGTCTGGGAATGCCCGCAGTGCGGCAACCGTGATCAGGACAAAATGAACGTCGCCCGCCGCACCTGCGGATACATAGGCACTCAGTTCTGGAATCAGGGACGCACGCAGGAAATCAAGGACAGAGTACTGCACTTGTAAAATCTAACGATTAGGAGAACGGATTATTTTTTACGGAAACATTAAAAAAACGGACGTCGCAGACGGACCGGGCGTAAGGGTATCCCTGTTTGTATCCGGATGCCGCAATCGCTGCAAAAATTGTTTTCAGCCTCAAACCTGGGACTTTGATTACGGCAAGCCCTTTACTTCCGATACCGAAAAGGAAATAGTCCGCGCGCTGGCGCCGGCTTACATATCCGGACTGACCGTGCTGGGCGGAGAGCCGCTTGAACCGGAAAATCAGACTGCGCTCGCCCCGTTTATCGAAAACATAAAAGCGATTTACCCCGGCAAAACAATCTGGATATACACAGGCTTTACCTACGAGCGGCTTTTCGACTCCGACTGCCGCGCCCATACCGAACATATTTACAAAATCCTCAAATGCGCGGACGTGCTTGTGGACGGCCCCTTCATCGAGGAACGGAAAAATCTGACGCTCAGATTCCGAGGCTCGGACAACCAACGCATTATAGACCTCAAGGCAAGCGAAAAAGCCGGCGCAGTCGTTCTTAAGGAAAATTAGCGCGACAAAAAACTCGCTAAAAAAACGGTTTTCAGACTACGGCTTACGGCCGGCATTAAGAAAACCGCTTTTTTATTGCTATATTTATTTATTTCAATCCATAACGTTTGACTAATCCCGGCAAAAGTTTTATAATAATTAAGGCTTTTTGAGCGGCAGTTTTTTTGCCGTGCAAAAATATCCGACGCCGCTTACGCGGCCTACATTTATCAAGATAATTTTAATCTGGAGGACAACTATGAAGAAAATGACTATCGACGGTAATACCGCCGCTTCGCATATCGCTTACGCCTTCAGCGAAGTTGCGGCCATTTACCCAATCACCCCTTCTTCCCCCATGGCGGAAGTTGCGGACGAATGGTCGGCTCAAGGCAGAAAAAATATGTTCGGACAGCCTTTGAGACTTGCCGAGATGGAATCCGAAGCCGGTGCCGCCGGCGCCGTACACGGCTCGCTTGTAGCGGGCGCGCTGACCACCACCTATACGGCCAGCCAGGGTCTGCTGCTTATGATTCCCAATATGTACAAAATCGCGGGCGAGCTTCTGCCCACGGTGTTCCACGTCAGCGCCAGAGCGCTTGCCGCGCACGCGCTGAACATTTTCGGCGATCACGCGGACGTAATGGCCTGCCGCCAGACCGGATTTGCAATGCTGTCTTCCAATTCCGTACAGGAAGTAATGGACCTGGCGCTTGTGGCGCATCTTTCCACGCTTAAATCCAGCGTACCTTTCCTCCACTTTTTCGACGGATTCCGCACCAGCCACGAAGTCAGCAAAATTGACGGTATAGAATACGACGAGATTCTTCCCCTTGTAGATATGGAGGACGTCAAGCGTTTTAAAGCGCGCGCCCTTAACCCCGAGCATCCCGTGCAGATGGGCACCGCTCAGAACGGCGACATTTACTTCCAGAACCGCGAAGCCGCAAACAAATATTACGAAGCGGTACCCGGCATAGTCAAGGAAATGATGAAAAAAGTTTCCAAGCTTACCGGCAGAAAGTACGAGCTTTATCAGTACTACGGCGCTCCCGACGCGGAAGAAATCATAATTATGATGGGCTCCGGCTGCGAGGCAGCGGAAGAAACCGTCGACTATCTTGTTAAACAGGGCAAAAAGGTCGGCTTGCTTAAAGTCAGACTGTACCGCCCCTTCTCCGTGAAAGATTTTGCAGACGCCATCCCCGCCTCCGTCAAAAAAATCGCCGTGCTTGACCGCACCAAGGAAGCCGGCTCTTTAGGCGAGCCCCTTTACCTTGACGTTGTGTCCGCTCTGGCTGAATCCGGCAGAAGCGATATAAAGGTCGTAGGCGGCAGATACGGTCTTGGCTCCAAGGAATTCAACCCCTCCATGGTCGGCGCCGTTTACGAAAATCTTTGGTCGGCCAATCCCAAAAACCATTTTACGGTGGGCATCAACGACGACGTGACGCATACCTCTCTTAAAGTCGAGCATTTCATAAACGCTTCTCCCGAGGGTACCAGCCGCTGCAAGTTTTACGGCCTCGGTTCCGACGGCACGGTCGGCGCCAACAAGAACAGCATAAAGATCATCGGCGATCATACCGATATGTACGCGCAGGGTTATTTTGCCTACGACTCCAAAAAGAGCGGCGGCATTACCATTTCTCATCTGCGCTTTGGCAAATCTCCCATCAAATCCACCTACCTTATAGATCAGGCGGACTTTGTAGCCTGCCACAACCAGTCCTACGTAACCCGCTACGATATGGTATCCGACCTTAAGGAAGGCGGCGTTTTCCTGCTTAATACGATCTGGAATAAGGATCAGCTGGACGACGAGCTGCCCGCGGTCATGAAAAATCAGATCGCCAAAAAACACATAAAATTCTACACCCTCGACGCGCTTAAAATCGTCAATGAAATCGGCGCAAGAAAGGGCGTAAATACCGTATGCCAGGCAGCGTTCTTCAAGCTTGCAAACATCATTCCCTACGAGCAGGCCGAAGAATATATGAAGCAGATGATAAAGAAAGCTTACGGCAAAAAGGGCGATGCCGTAGTCAACATGAACTACGCCTGCGTCGATAAAGCCATCGAAGGCCTTGTCGAAATAAAATACCCCGAATCCTGGGCGACCACCACTTCCGGCGCGCCCATGGTCGAAGGCGCGGCCGATCCGTATTTCCAAAACTTTATCAAGCCAATCGCCGCTCAGGAGGGCGACAAACTGCCCGTATCCGCCTTCGAGCCGGACGGACACGTTCCCACCGGCACGACCCAGTTCGAGAAGCGCGGAATCGCATCCGCCCTGCCCGTCTGGATTCCCGAAAACTGCATTCAGTGCGGTCAGTGCTCTTTAGTGTGCCCGCACGCCAGCATAAGACCGGTGCTTACCACTAAGGACGAAACCGCAAAGGCGCCAGAAGGCTACGCAGTAAGACCGGCGACCGGACTTGCCGATTACGACTATCGTATCCAGATTTCCCCGCTGGACTGCACGGGATGCGGAAGCTGTGCAAACGTCTGCCCCGCCAAAATCAAGGCGCTTAAGATGATGCCATTCGAGCCGGTTGCAAAGGCGGAGGAGCCCAACTGGAATTACAGCCGCACTGTAGCAAAGAAAGACGTAACCGCAAAATTCAAGCCCGAAACGGTTAAGGGAAGTCAGTTCCTCCAGCCTCTGTTTGAATTCTCCGGCGCATGCGCAGGCTGCGGAGAAACTCCTTACGTCAAGCTTGTCACGCAGCTTTTCGGCGACCGCATGATAGTTGCCAACGCCACGGGCTGCTCTTCGATTTACGGCGGCTCCGCCCCCACCTGCCCCTACACCAAAAACGCCGAAGGTCACGGTCCGGCATGGGCTAACAGCCTGTTCGAGGATAACGCCGAATTCGGCTACGGCATGAATCTTGCTTACAAGGCGCGCAGAGCAAAGCTTGAGGCGGATATGACCGCCGCTATGGACAGCGTTTCTGCCGCTACGAAAGCCGCGTTCAGCGAATGGATAGCAAACAAAGATACGGCAGCCGGATCCAAAGCCGCGGCGGCCAAAGTAAAAGCCGCTCTTGAAAAAGAGACCGCAGCCGTAGAAGATATACGCAGCAACGTCGATTGCCTCGTCAAGCCGTCCGTATGGATTTTCGGCGGCGACGGCTGGGCTTACGATATCGGCTACGGCGGACTTGACCATGTGCTTGCCTCCGGAGAGGATGTCAATGTGCTTGTCATGGATACCGAGGTTTATTCAAATACCGGCGGACAGGCAAGTAAGGCCACTCCTACCGGCTCCGTCGCTAAATTCGCGGCCGCCGGTAAGCGCACAAAGAAGAAGGATCTCGGCATGATGGCCATGAGCTACGGTTACGTTTACGTCGCTCAGGTAGCCATGGGCGCGGACAAAAATCAAGTTATAAAGGCAATGGCCGAAGCGGAAGCCTACAACGGCCCCTCGCTTATCATAGCATACGCGACCTGTATTAATCACGGTATCGATATGTCGAACGGCCAGCTTGAAACCAAAAAGGCCGTTGAAGCAGGCTACTGGCAGTTGTACCGCTACAATCCCGCCGCTCCCGAGGGAACCAATCCCTTCACTCTCGACAGCAAGGATCCGACCGGCTCTTACCAGGAATACCTTGCCGGCGAAGTCCGTTACACCTCGCTTAAGAAAGCCAATCCCGAGATTGCGGAAAAGCTGTTCGCTCAGGCCGAGGAGGACGCTAAAGCCCGCCTTGAAACCTATAAGAAAAAAGCGGGAAAATAACCAGAAAACAACAGAACGCAAGCTTACGGGGACGGTCAGTCGTCCCCGTTTGTTTAAAACCGATGTACGCATCGGTTGGCAACCGGTAAAATAGCATACGTGTTATTTTTGCTCCGCCGGGAGCAACGACTGTACGCCTTGCGTGGATACAGCCGCCGTAACCGCGAACATGGCTCTTAAACGCCTGTCGCAGAATAAAGAAAAATATAACGCGCTTAAACGGCGCAGATAGTTTATTTTTCAAACGGCGGCTTTCCACGGAGGCGTATTTTTTACTCCCGAAATAATTACGGATACAAAACAAAAAAATAACTGTAAGGATATTTTATTTTATGAAGCATAAACAACGACAAAAAACCGATAAACATCAAGAAGCCGAATTTTTGACAAACAGCGCCCTGCTTGAAAACGACGCTCAGTTTCAAACGCCTGAAAACGACGGCGAAGTTGAAGCATCAAACGACGATTCAGTCAAGCCTGCGCAAGGCGAAAACGCGCATGAAAATCCGGCTGACAACCGGGAAACGGACGGCTTTACGATAGAAAACACAGCCGAAGGCAATCCTTTCGGCATGGAAGTCAAGAAGCGGCCCGCCCCGCGCGAAAAAGGCGACGTCCTTAAAAC
>USBU01000060.1 GCA_900553005.1 uncultured Eubacteriales bacterium
CGGCATACGAGATGTAGCTCCGTCTCGTGGGCTCGGAGATGTGGATAAGAGACAGGTAGAAAGCGCCGCCAGGGAAATTCCGCCTCCGCCAGTGGAATTGGTAACCGTAATTTCAAATTCTTTAGTCGATACGTTGCCGGCCTCGTCGGTAACGGTGTAGGTTACGGTATATTTACCGCTGGCATCGAGGGTAAACTCTCCGCTGGTAGGATAGGTTCTGTTTGCGTAAGTCGTGCCCTTTCCGCTGATAGTTCCGCCGACAACTTCTCCGTCCGGTCCCACAACCTTTTTGGTATAAGTGAGGTTTGCGGCGGTCGTCTTGTCGTCTTCAGCGGTGACGCAGAGGAAGTTAAAGGTATATCCGGATTTAACGGACAGCTCGTGAGAAGCGGCGTTGCCGTTTTTATCGACAAGACTGAAGGTGGGAGCAACTACGTCGCCGACCTTTATCTTATACTCGAACGTGCTCTCCTCTTTTCCGCTCATCTTAACGGTATAAGTTACGGTATAAGTGCCGTTGGAGGTGGGCTTGAATTTATACTCGAATCCAGCCTCGTCAACAGCCTCGGTATTTACCTTGGTGCCGGAAGGCGACTTGACGTCAACAACGATTTCGTCAGCGTTTCCGTTGGAGGTGAAAGCAGTCGCAACGGGAAGTTTTACGTCGGTGTTGAGAGCAGAATAGGTAGGCATAACGCCCTGGAGCTCAAATACAACAGTCGTGCTGTCGGATACCGAAATCTTATCCGACTCGGTCAAAGAATCGAGATACGCGTCAAGCTCGGCCTGTTTTTCGGTGGTTACGATATCGTAATCGGCAGTTACGTCGGTCTTGGAAATAAGCAGAGCCTTATCGGAAAGCTCGTACTTACCGTTGGTCATCGCGATAAATTCTTCGCCCATAAGGGAGAATCTGCCGCCGCTTACCTTGTGGGCAAGACAAGTATAATACTTGTCGGCGTCGCCGGCCGCAAGATAAGTCTTGACGCCGTCCATATTGATTTTGTCGTTGGCAAGAATAACCTTGCTGTTTACGTCCGCAGTGGAAACGTTTACGACAGAAGTGCCCTCGACAGGCTCATCGGTAACGTTGGCTACAGACACGGGAATGATTCTGATAACGCTGTTGCCGTTGAGGTCGAAAACTCTTATCTCAAGGTAGTAATCGTCGGCAACATTGGTGCTGAAAGAAATATTGCGTATTACTTTTTTACCAGACTGCGCGGGGCTGTAAATCTCGGCGGAAACATCGCTGAGGTACTCGCCCTCTCCATTTTTAACGCCAAGCTCTACGCCGACATATTTTTTGTTCTCTTCGCTTATACCGTCAACAACAACGGTGCCAAGCTCATGAAGCTTAACGCTGTTGTCATGGCCTGCAGCCTCAACGCCGGTAATATCGACTTCGCCGAACATTTTAACGTCGGTAGGAACAATAAGAGGAATTTCCTCGGTTGCAGAAGCGGTATTTCCTGCATCGGAAACGGCCGTGGCATGAAGAACTATTTTATCGGTAAGCTCAAGCTCGAGATCCTCATAAACGAGAACGTAACCGTCGCCGTTTTTCTTAACTTCGACAATCTCGCCGCCTTTGAATTCAGCGCCAAGCGACTTAGCGGTCTCGAGATCGGATCCGTTATAAATGTCATAGGAGAGCGTCAGTTTAGTATCTGTAGTGCTGGAATAGGTAGGCGCGGGAACGGTAAACTCAACCGCCTCCCCGGCATCCGCCAGCACATAGCTGTCGATATTATTAAACTCAATGGTAACGACGGACGTGTCCTCAAAGGTCTCAGCGATATTTACGGTATAGGTCTTCGTGGACTTATTGCCCGAAGTATCCTCAGCCGAATAGGTTATGACGTAATCGCCTTCGTAAACGTAATCGGTCTTGGATTCGTCGGCCTTGATTGCATTGATATATTCGTCGAATCTGAAGGAGAATTCGCTCATCTCCTTATTAAACGAATATTCCTTATTGACAACTGTATTTGTAAACTTGGTTCCGCTTTCTCCTGCGGCCTTATTGATGTTGGTAAAATTGACAACCGTCTTGCTTTCGGGATCCTTGATGGAGAACGCAAGAGTAAGGTCTTCTGCCTTATCCTTGTTGTCGTAAACGTCCGGGAACTGGAATTTAACGGCAAGATCCTCGCCGGTAAGCTCTACGTTCTCGTTAGCGGCATCGTTAGCGTCCAGCTTTACAACCTTTCCGTAAGCCCACTTGGCGGGAATCTTGGTCTCGTCAACCGTAAGCGTGGGAGCCTTTTTATCGGAAACGGTGATAGTGTAATTCCACTCTGCGGACTTGTTACCGCTGTCATCGACAGCCTGATAAACTACTTTGTAATCTCCCTCGCGGACGGGGTAGAACGTCATATTTTTATCATTGTCGAAAACCTCGTTGTCAGTAAGCTCCTCTACAGCGTAATCGTTGTCATCGAGAGTAACCTTCTTGACGTCGGTCAAATTGCCGCTAGAGTCCTTACCCTTAACGGTGATTACAACATCGACTCTTTCGTCAAAGGAATCGCTGGCCGAAGCTACGGGAAGCGTAACGGCCGCGTTGACGTTGCCTGAGCTGGGCATTCCGCTGATTGTAAGAGACGGCGCCTTAGTGTCGGAAAAATCGTCCTGAACCTTTACCTCAAATGTCTTGGAAAGATACTTGGAGCCGTCGCTGACCTTTGCGCTGTAAATAACGAAAGTGCTTCCCGCCCTATCGAATTTAAAATCCTCGCCGGGGGTAATAGCAACGCCGGTATCCGTTGTGACGGTAACCGTACCGTCAACCTTGACAACTTTGCCGTCCTCGTCATAGTAACCTATATAAGCGCCGGGAAGCTTTTTGCTGTCGCCGGTCTTGACATAAGAAGGAACCGCCGCTTCTTTTTCGACAAAAAGCTGAAGCTCCTCGTCAAGCGAGCAGAAAACTTTAAAACTATAGGCAATATCGCCTTTCTTATAAGTTACGATATAATGTCCAAGCTGATCCGCCTTTACCGAACCTGTTTCCGCGGAAACGTCAACGCCGTTAGGCGCTTTGACCGTAACGTCGAAGCCGGTCTTTTCCGGAACGGAAATCGTATCGCCGTAAGAAACGGTCGACTGAATCTTAACGTCGTCGAGTACAAAATCGGTCTCGGCAGCACGGACGGGCGTATAACCGCTGAATCCGCCGAACGTGAGCGTGACAGCCAATATCAATGTGCATAGCCCTGCCAAGAAGCTCTTTTTTCTCTTCATTTAACTCTGTTCTCCTAATGTATTTTCCTGCGTTTACAGTTTAACGTACCAATTATACTATCTTACCCATTCTTTGTCAAATACTTTTCGGGAAAATTGCAAAGATATTATTAGCGCGACAGCTCAAAAATATGTGAAATCAATCGATAACTCTTATAAGAGAATCCACTTTTTTTACGCAGTCTAGCCGCTTTAGCTGCGCAATGGAGCTTTGAACAGCGTTTTCGGACGTAAAATGCGTCATGATTATGATGGGCGCGACGCCGTCCGCTACTCCGCTTTGGCTAATAGAGCTTATGCTGACGCCGTTGCCTCCGAAAACGTCAGTGATCGTCGCCAGCACTCCGGCCTTATCCTCCACTGTCAGCGCTATATAGTATTTGCTTGAAAAGTCCGATTTTATTTTAATTTCCGCGCTTACCCTGCCGTTGTTGACAAAATCGGTATGAACGTGCTCGTTTCTTCCGGCGCAGTAAACTATATCGCTCACTATCGCGCTGCCGGTAGGACGCGCGCCCGCCCCGCGGCCGTAAAGCATCACGTCATCGACGTAGTCGCCCTTTAAAAACACAGCGTTAAAGGCGTCGGAAACAGAAGCCAACGGATGCGCGTCGCGCACGAAAGTAGGATGAACCCTGACCTCCACCTCGTTGCCGCAGCGCTTTCCTATAGCGAGCAGCTTAAGTGTGTATCCCATCTTTTTGCCGCTTGCAATATCGTTTTTGGTAACTCCCGTTATTCCCTCGCGATAAATCTCGGTAAAAGGAATACAGGTATGAAACGCAAGCGATGAAAGTATGGAAAGCTTATACATCGCGTCGTAGCCGTCCACGTCTGCCGAAGGATTTGCCTCCGCATATCCGAGTGCCTGCGCCTCGGCCAAAGCCTCCTCGTAGCTGAGCCCTTCCCTGCTCATTTTTGTGAGTATGTAATTGGTCGTGCCGTTGATGATTCCCATAATCATCTCTATTTTGTCGCCCTGCAAACTTTCCTTAAGCGTGCGTATGACAGGCACTCCGCCAACGCAGGAAGCTTCAAAATACAGACCGACATTGTTTTTTGCAGCGACGGCCTCAAGCTCTCCCCAATGCTTTGAGATAAGCTCCTTATTTGCGGTAACGACGCTTTTACCGCTTTCCAGCGCTTTTATTATAAATGAACGCGCAGGCTCCACGCCGCCCATCACCTCGACTACAATCGAAACGTCCCCGTCCGAAACGACGTCCTCTATGCAGGTCGCTATCTGGGAAGGCTCTACCGCGGCTTTAAGCTTATCGACGTTTTTATCGAGCACCTTTTTGACGCGTATATCCAATCCGCACGCGGCTGCGATTTTATCATGATTAACATTGAGTATCTCATAGGCTCCGCCGCCCACCGTGCCCAAACCCATTATTGCAACGTAAACAGTTTTCATTATCTTAGCCTCCTCATGCTTCAATCGCTGTTCATCATATATAAAATGTAAAGCCCGCGCAGCGTCAGCGTCCGGTCCACTATATCTATCGCGTCGCTGTTTGCGCTGACTATTTCGCTTAAGCCCCCGGTTGCGATAACCTTAACAGGACCGCAGTTCATCTCCTCCTTGAGCTTTTTGACAATGTACTCCACCATGCCGACGTATCCGTAAATAATACCCGACTGCATATTGGTTATAGTGGACTTTCCTATTACTCTGTCAGGCTTTACAAGCTCGATTTTAGGCAGCTTAGCGGCCTTCTGACAAAGCGCGTCCACACTGGCCTTGAGCCCGAAACTGATAGCACCGCCGGAAAACTCGCCTTTTGCGGTAATCACGTTGAACGTCGTGGCCGTACCGCAGTCAATCACTATGCACGGGCCTCCGTAGGTACGGTATGCCGCAACGGAATTAACTATACGGTCGGCTCCGACCTCCTTGGGGTTGTCGTACTTGATATTGAGCCCGGTCTTTATCCCGCTGCCTACAGTCATAAGCTTAGCCTTAAAATACACGCCGATAAGATGCTCGAAGGTATAGTTCAAGTTGGGATTTACGCTGCTTAGCATAACGCCGTCAATATCGGAAAAAGCAATGCCCTTCGACTCGAACAAATCCTTGATCGACAGAAAATACTCGTCGCTGGTCTTGTGCGTCGAGGAAGAAAGCCTGGTGGAAAATTTCAACTCTCCGTCCGAAAAAATCCCGAGCTTTATATTCGTATTGCCGATATCTACAACTAATATCATTTTTTACCGCCGTTCTCCTTTTGTTCTTTAAAATCCGACGGCGCGCCCGCCCCGCCGCCGAGAGCATTCCGTGACTTAAGCTCATCATCGGCGCAGTCCCGAACAGACGAACCTTCCGCATCGATATTTTCAGACGTTGCTTCCGCAGCCGCAGGGGCTTTAACCGGCGTTTGCGTCCCGATGTCGATATGAAGCGCGCGTCGCACCGCCAGCACCGTTGCCGGCACAAGCGCCGCGGTGACGATTAGCTCGGGGAGCGCATTGACAAACACGGTTATTTTAAAGACGTCGCTCAAAGTATTGTTTTCGCCGAAAAGAAACATCGACGTAAGCACGAGCACGGTATTGGACAAGGCCGTTAGCCCCGCGGAAACCGATAACGCCGCAATCTCGCGCTTTTTTCCCGAAACGCGCTTTAGCGCAAAACGCGTCAGAGTATAAACGCCGAATATAATAAAACCGAGAAAGAATCTCGGAAGTACGGAAATCAGAGGATTGATAAAGGCCTCTTTCCCGAAAAAGATTGCCGTAATGCACGACGACACGCCGAAGATAAGACCGCCGGCTACTCCCGTAATCAGCTTTGGCTTGATAAGAGCGAAAGTAAAGGTTACAGTCAGCGTTATGAAAGCGGCCGACAGCGGAAGAAACGGCGTCAGCGCGCGATCAAGCGTCATAGCGGCGAATATAAGCGCGCCGAGCGTAGCGAACAAAACCACGTTTTTAGATTTGCTTTTCATTTTTTGCTCCTTTGCTGAGCTTTCGGATAATCGAATAGCCCGCGATTGAAAACATTAATCCTCTCGTCCGGTCCCGAAAAACGAGTACCGGCGCTGAAATTATGCGTTTATTTTAGCATAAACGCAATGTAAATGCAAGTAATTTCACATTGTTAAAGCAATTGGCGATTAGCGTATAATTTTGCAGAATAAGGCTGAACGCGAAAATCCGCCGCAAGCGGAAAACTTTGCGACGGATTCCGAATATTCTTCTTTTGCTCAGCTAAGGTCTTATCTTAAGTATGTAAAATAAAACCTTACTTGCAGCAGCAATCGTTTTTGCCGCAAATGCAGTTGAGAAGTAACAACCAGACGATTATATCGCAGCAATCGCAGCCCTTACGGTCATAGCAGCCGCAATCCTTACCGCCGCCGCAGCAGCAAAGCAGAATAAGGATAAGGAAAATATCGTTGCCACATCCGCATCCGTTATTGAACATAGGTGTTTTTCCTCCTTGTAATATTTTTTGTACGGGAACCCGGCCGGGCGGCCGCGCCGGCCCGATACCCGCAGCTTTAATTCATCTTAAGTTTTTCCGTAATTTTATCTTAGGTAAGTCCGCGGTCTTTTTTTCAAGGATTATCCTACTGTCATAATATGAAAAAACGGCGGGAGTGTGATTATACTTGACAAAAAATAAAAAAGTAATTATTATAGTCACATTGTTAATTAAAACATACTTTAAGGAGCGTTTTATGTCTGAAGGCAATCTTACAATGGACAAGCTTACCGCGCTGTGCAAGGGCCGCGGCTTTATTTTTGCGGGCAGTGAAATTTACGGAGGGCTGGCCAACACCTGGGATTATGGTCCTTTGGGCGTAGAGCTTAAAAATAACGTTAAAAAAGCCTGGCGGCTGTCTCTTATACACATCTCCGAGCCCACGAGACGGAGCTACATCTC
>USBU01000061.1 GCA_900553005.1 uncultured Eubacteriales bacterium
AGATCTACACCTATTAAGTCGTCGGCAGCTTCATATGTGTATAAGAGACAGCTTTTTTGTGCGTTTAAATTTTGCCGCAATGTCTCTCAATCTCTTAGTTCTAGGAAATTCGCTCCACGACTCACCGATTTCATTACCGTCTTGCCCGTAATGAAAATAAATTTTTAAACGAGATTTTCGTAATATGCGCAAGCTCTAAACGACATTGCCTTATCGCCCCCCATTTACGCAAATTCATTTTCCGTACAGCCGCTGCCCTCTTCGGCATAACCGTTCGGCAATCACAGCCGCTACATGATTTTTCCTACGGCAACTCGATATTTTTAATGTCTTATAGATTTTTTGTCTGTCCGTATTAAGCTTATTGATCGCAAAATTGCGCTGTCTTATAAAGCGACAATACGAGCGGCAAAAAAACAAAAAAGCCGTTTTTTACATACGGCTATTTTATTATGCGCTTGTCCTTTAAAATTTATAAAAATCCGCTTTCCGCCGTATGTACGATAAACACTGACGAAAAGCGGTTTTTCGATTCAGTTCTCCTTTTTGAGAAACAGCATTTTAAGAATTCCGCGAAGAAATCGCGGGGCCTTGACGCAGATGATTTTCATCGTCCTTCTCCTCTTTAACGTTTTCGATAAAGACCAGCAGCTCTCCTTCCGCTTCCACTTTGATTACCGGCATCTCGGCCGTATTGGATATGCCGAGAATATGCAGACGACCAAGCGTTACGTTTTTCATCGGATACTTGAGTCCTTCCGTTGATAATATATGCGCCGACTCAAGAAATGGTACCAGCGACACCGTTGCGCCCGGGACTACGCTTTTAACGATTTTTCCGCTTTCCAGCGTAACAGTAAAACCTTCCCCTATAAGCATAGCAACCGCACCCCTCCTTTTTGCCTGATATAAAAGAGACAGATTAGAGTAAGCGTGATCGGGACGGCCTCCGAAAGCGCCGTAAATATATACGACCTTTGCTCCCCTATTAAGCGCGCAGTCCATACAAACATGTCCGTCGGTATAGTCCTTTTCCGGGCTTAGCTTTACTATTTCGCAATCTTTATTTATAAATTTCTCGTCAATGCTGTCAAAGTCTCCGATAACGATATCAGGCTTTATTTTTCCGTCAAGATACCTGTACGCTCCGTCCGCACAGATAATCAGTTTGCCGGCGACGTTTGTACCGATCTTTCGCAATTCAAATTCTTCGGGCGCGTTACCGTTTAAAAAAATTATGGCCTCGGTCATTCTATCTTAATCATCCTCATAAAAAATATAACTTCGTCTCCTCTGCATGAGTAAAATACCGACGCACAGCCGCCGCGATAAGTCCCGATCACTCGCCGCGCAGCGCTGAAATTACGGCGCCGGGATCGTCGGCGTTGAATACAGCAGAGCCGGCAACGACTGTATCGGCGCCGGCAGCCTTGATTACGGCAATATTGTCAAGGCCGACGCCTCCGTCGATTTCCAGTCTTACGTCAAGATTGCGGCGCTTGATTTCAGATGAAATAATCCTGAGCTTATCAATTGCGGACGGAATGAATTTCTGACCGCCGAAGCCCGGATAAACGCTCATTACAAGCGCCATATCCGAATAAGCAAGATAATCGAAAGCCAGCCGCGCCGGCGTATCCGGACTGATAACCAATCCGCTTTTTACGCCTGCGCCGCGTATATATTCAAGACAATATTTAAGCGAGTCCGTAGCTTCGTAATGCACGGTAATGTAATCCGCGCCCGCCTTTATAAACTCGTCAAGATAACGCTCCGGCCGCATCACCATGAGATGAACGTCGAGCGGAAGGCTTGTGCGTCTGCGTATATCGGCAACCATTTTAGGCCCGAAACTTATGTTTGGCACAAAAATGCCGTCCATAACGTCAACGTGCAGCATATCGGCGCCGGCAGAAGTCATACGCTCTGCGGCGCTTCCCATTTCGCTGAAGTCCGCGGCAAGCACCGACGGCGCTATCAATATATCCTTATTCATCTGTTCCTCCTGCGCGTCTTAGACGCGTTTTTACATTCTTCGTAAAGTCTGACGTAACGATCATACCGATCCCGGTTGAGCATACCGCTTTCTGCCGCCGCTCTTACCGCGCAGCCCGGCTCGGCCGTGTGAGTGCAGGGATGAAATCTGCAGCAGTCCGACAGCGCGACGTATTCGTCGTAATATGCGGCAAGCGATCCGTAATCTTCCTCAAACAGATCAAGCATAGAAAAACCCGGAGTATCTATAAAGGAAAAGCCTTTGTCTGATTTAAGAATTTCAGCCGATGTTGTGGTATTTCTTCCACGTCCGATACGGTCGCTGAGACTTCCGACGGCGCGGACAGCTCCGCCCAGAATTCCGTTTGAAATGGTCGATTTGCCCACCGCCGACTGTCCGGCAAAGCATACAAGCTTGTCCTTAAGCAAAGGCAGAAGATTGCCTATATCGCCGCTTAACGCGCTTACGGACACTACGGCGGCTACGTCCTTAGAAAACTGCGCATCAAGTATTTCAAGCTCTCCGTCCGCCAAGTCGCTTTTATTAAGACAAATAGCGCACTCAATCCCTACGCGCTTACAGTTTATTATCATCTTATCTATAAGATAATAATCTATTTCCGGCTGCGGCGCTACAACGATTACCGCAATATCGACGTTGGCGACAGCCGGTCGCACGAGAAAATTCCTGCGCGGCATCACCTCGGAAATCACAGGCTCTCCGGCGGAATGATCAACGCGCACAAAATCTCCTACCAGCAGTTCTCCGGCGCGCTTGAGCCTGCCGCGCGCACGCACAGTCATTCGTCCGCCCGCGCTGTCCAGTTCGAATTCGTTGGACTTATGCTTCAGAATTCTGTAAAATTTATCATCCATAAAAGTTCAGTCCCGTTTACCGACATAGCTGCGCCTGAGCTGACCGCAGGCTCCGCCCACGTCCGCGCCCTTTGACCTTCGGATAGTCGCGCTGAGTCCGAGTCCGTTAAGCTTTTTCATAAAACGCTCCGCCTCTTCCCGCGTACAACCTTTCAGATTTTTCTCTTTAACGGGATTAAGCGGAATCAAATTTACGTGGCACGGAAAGCCCTTAAGCAATTCATACAACCGTTTGGCGTCGAAGTGATTGATATTGACGCCTTTTATCATGGTGTACTCGAATATTACTCTGCGTCCGGTTTTATCAAAATAATATTTTGCCGCGTCAACTATTTCGTTTATCGAATATTTGTTGGCGATCGGCATTATCGAACGCCGATATTCATCGCTGCTTGCGTGCAAAGAAATCGTAAGAGTAACTGTAAAACCGTCGTCGGCAAGACGCTTTACGTTATCGACCAGTCCGCATGTGGAAAGCGAAATATTCCGTTCGCTGACGTTAAGCCCCCGAGGCGAGCTTAACAGTCTTATAAATTTAGCGACCTCGTCGTAATTGTCAAGCGGCTCTCCGCTGCCCATCAGCACTACGTTTGTAACCGCGCGCCTTTCCGAGCTTGCTCCGTGTATGCGATTGACGCACAGAACCTGCGAAAGTATTTCTCCGGCAGTAAGATTACGCACCAGCCCTCCGATTCCCGAAGCACAGAAAGCGCAGCCCATCCGACAGCCTACCTGCGTAGAAACGCAAAGAGTGTTACCGTAGCTTTGCTTCATAAAAGCGCCTTCTATTATATTTCCGTCGTTCAGTCTGTAAAGATACTTTTCCGTGCCGTCGGCAGACACCAGAGTTTTTTCCACTCCGAGAGCCCGATCGGCAATTTTTTCCTTAAGCGCCGCGCGCAATAAGAGCGGCAAATCGCTCATTTCCTCGAACGAATTGAATTTAGTTATGTTGGCGTAAAGCTGTCCGGCTCTGTAAGCCGGCTGAGCAAACTCGGATTTGAGCAGCGCTTCCAGTTCGTCGGGCGAGAAATCCGCAAGACAATTCATATCACTTGACCCTCCTGAGCTTGGCGACGAAAAAACCGTCGCAGTTGTGCGTCTTAGGAAAAAGTCGAACAAAGCCGTCTCCGTCGGCCGACACATGAGCGCAAGCCGCCTTTTCCAGGGTAAAATTAGAGTTTTCGTTGAGAAATCTGTTTATAATATCCTCATTCTCCTCTTTAAAAACCGTACAGGTAGAATAATTAAGCTGTCCGCCGTCAGCCACGTAAGCAGCGGCAGTCGTCAATATAGAATACTGTAATGCGGAAAGCGCGCCGACGTCGCCTTCCTTACGGTTGATTATTACGTCGGGCTTGGAAAACATAACGCCTATGCCGCTGCAAGGCACGTCGCAAACCACGCAGTTGAATTTTTCCGAAAAGTCCGAACGGTACTTTAAAGCGTCGCTTACCTCGGCTTTAAGCTTTACTCCCATACGCTTTGCATACGACTCAATCAATTTAACTCTGTGCGGATGAATATCGCACGCGGTAACGTCCGCTCCAAGCTGAGCAAGATACACGGCCTTGCCGCCGGGCGCCGCGCATAAATCAAGCGTTTTATCGCCTTTTTTAAGCCCCGCGGAATAATATTCTGCCGCCAGCACGCTTGACAGAGACTGAACGGCATAAAAATTCGCAGGCAGTTTTTTCAATGCGGCATAATCCGAATAAACTCCGCACGGACTGCCGTCCCCTCCCGTCAGCGCAATAAAATTTTCTTTGTTTATTTTATCTTCATTAACCCTGACATGAGTTTTTTCGGGCAGACGCGACGATAAAAAATCTCGCGTAAAAGCCTCCCCGTACTGCGAAATAAGCCTGTCGACAATCCATTCCGGACACGAATAATTAACGGAAATTTCAAATACGGCGTCTTTTGCGGAAATTGGAAGAATTACGTCTGCTGACCGCCTCAGGACAGCGTTTACAAATCCTGAAAGCTCTTTTTTCCCAAGACGCTTAATCAGCTCTACCTGCGTATTCAGAACGGCGTAATCCGGCGCATCCATAAACCTGAGCATATATATTCCCATCTTTATGACCACGGTGGCCGCGAGCTTAGGTTTTCGTTCAGTAAGTCTGCCCAAAATATAGTCCAGCTGTGTGTTTTTAGATAAAACGCCGTAAAACATGCGCGAAACATACGCCCTGTCGCGCTCGTCTGAAAGCTGCGAAAGCGTCCTGTTTAGTTCTATCGAAGAATAAGCGCCGCCGTAAACCTTCATAAGAAGTCGCGCGGCTATAAGATTCCGTTCGGCCGTATTCATATCGCGGTTTTATCGAGAGCCGAAAGTCTGTCTCCGACGCTTAGCCTTACGCCGTTTAAAAAATCCGAAGCCGTCATGCGCTTCTTCCCGCTGAGCTGAAGCTCTGCAAGTCTGAGAGCGCCTTTTTTACACGCAACGACCAATATCCCCTTAGACGCGGATAAGATTTCCCCCGGACAACCCTTGCCATCCGCCAAATCCGCGCGGTAAATTTTTAACGCCTGACCGGAAAATCCGCATATTCCGTACCCGAAGCCGCGGATAAGATTGCGGATTTCTTCGGCGGACCTGTCAAAATCTATAAACGCCTCTTCCTTTTTAAGCATAGGGGCGTAAGTAACCTTTTTTTCGTCCTGAGGCACGGGCCTAATCTTTCCGGCAATATATCTGTCCAAAGTTTCGCACAGCAGCCGCGCGCCGACCATGGAAAGCCTGTCGTACAGACCGTCAACATAGTCGTCGGAGCGTATCTCAACGCTTTCGGACGAAAGCACAGCGCCGCTGTCCATTCCCGCATCGGTTTTCATAATAGTTATGCCGGTTTTGCTTTCTCCGTTGATAAGAGCGCGCTGGATCGGAGCGCTGCCGCGGTAAGCAGGCAGCAGCGAACCATGCACGTTTATTACCCCAAGCGGCGGAATATCAAGAATCTCCTGCGACAAAATCTGACCGTAAGCGCAGGTGACCATGATATCAGGCTGTAACCCCTTTAAAATTTCAACCCCGTCGCATTTTATTTTTTCAAACTGAAATACCGGCAATCCCAGCTCATTTGCCTTTGCTTTTACTGCTCCCTCGATAAGCCTGCCCTTTCTGTCCTTTTCCCTATCAGGCTGACAAACAACGGCTGACACTCCGTATTGTTCATGCAGGGCGGTCAAGGACGGGACCGCAAACATGGGAGTACCTAAAAAAACTATTTTCATTATTTGTCTTCCTTCTCCGTCTTATCAATATATAACACTCCGTCGAGATGATCCATTTCATGACAGAACGCCACCGCGGTAAAACCTTCCACATTGTATTTTACTTTCTTTCCGAAACGGTCGAAGGCCTCTACAGTAAGCTTTTTCGGACGGGTGACAATGCCCTGTCTGCCGGGAATGCTGAGACAGCCCTCCGGACCGGTCTGCTCTCCGGAAGACTTGATTATACGCGGATTGACAAGCTCGTAAACTTTATCTCCGTCAGTGCTGATTACGCAAACGCGGCGCAATATGCCCACCTGAGGCGCGGCAAGACCTACGCCCGCCGCATCGAACATTGTTTCAATCATGTCGTCTATCAGCGTGCCCAGCTTAGAATCGAACAAAGTAACCTCCCGGCTTTTCTCTCTTAAAACCGGATCTCCTATCGTAACTATATTTCTTATTGCCATTTTTATCTCCTTAACCGAGATTATTGGGATTTACTTCCACAAATACGCTCGCCTTTGCGACCGAATGCCTGTCCACTATATTATACACGTCTTTTATTATATTGTCAAAGCCGGAAACAATGCGCATCAGTATCTGAACGCGGTACTTGTTCTGAATGCGTTTAACAGGCGATTTCATTGCTGCGAAATATGCAAAGCAACCGCGGTTATCCTTGGTAAGAACGGATACGTCGTCGAAAATTCCCTTAAGCACATGCGCGCATAATTCCTCGTTTTCACCACAAACCAATATCCTTACTATTTTTGAAAAAGGCGGATATTTGGTTACCTCTCTTAAATTCACCTCTTTCTCATAAAAGCCACGGTAATTGCCAGACGAAGCAAACCTGTAAACATAATGATTGGGCGTATATGTTTGCAGAACAACCTTACCGGGTTTTGCGTCGCGGCCGGCGCGGCCGGCAACCTGCGTAATAAGCTGATATGTACGTTCTCCCGCGCGGAAATCCGAAAAATGCAGGCTCATATCCGCGTCCACTATACCGACAAGCGTAA
>USBU01000062.1 GCA_900553005.1 uncultured Eubacteriales bacterium
CGTGGGCTCGGAGATGTGTATAAGAGACAGAATATATTCTTACGGCTGCGAAAACTTTACTGCTTTTTCAGACAATCGTATTTTTTGGCAGAAAATACGGCCGTGTTTCATGCCCGCTGAGCATACGGTTTTCGAGAATGTGCGAAAATTTGTCCGCGATTACGCAGTTGACTCTGCTGCCGGCGTCAACCACTACGTTATTAAACAGGATCGAGCCAGTTATTTTTGCGCCCTTAGCCACGCGCGCGCCGCGGAACAGAATGGAATTTTCAACCTCGCCCTCTATTACGCAGCCGTCCGAAATCATGGAATTTTTCACTCGGCCGCTTTCCTCTATACGGCAGGGAGCGCTGTCCCGCACCTTGGTGTAGATAGCTCCACCGCTACGGAAAAGCTGATCTCGGGTATTTTTATCCAAAAGCTGAAGAGAATGCTTATAATAATTGGCCATAGTATCGATGCTTGCGAAATATCCGCCGTACTCGTAGCCGTAAATATTGTAGTCGTCCACGCCGCGAATAAGCACGTCGCGCGAAAAACTTTTATAACCAAGCTCCTCGGCGCCGTCTATAATGCTTAAAAGAAGCTGACGGTTGATAATAAGCATATTGGTAAAAACGTTTTTAACGCCGCTCTGACGCGCAGACGTCACCACCTTGCGAACCCTGCCGCCGCTGTCCAGCTCCAAAGAAGTGCGGACCTTACCGTCTGCGTCGTTAAGCCGCTTTACCCGATACACTACGGTTATATCCGCGTGCTTGGCAATATGATAGCCGAGCGCCTCGGAAAAATCGATATTACATACGTTGTCGCAGTCGGACATGACGACGTAGGTCTCGGTAGCCTCCCTAAGATAATAAGCGCAGTTGGAGATCGCCTCAAACCGAGAGGAATATACGGCGGCGCTGTCGCGGCCGAAGGGCGGCAGAATGACCAGTCCGCCGTTTTTTCTGGACAAATCCCAGCTTTTGCCGCTGCCTATATGCTCCATAAGCGACTGATAATTGTACTTTGTAATTACTCCTACGTTGAATATTCCGCTGTTGACCATATTGGACAGAACAAAATCTATCAGCCTGTACCTTCCGCCGAAAGGCACGGACGCAAGAGTGCGCGCCGCTGTCAGTTCGTTTATTTCCTTGTCGTGTATATTTGAAAATATTATTCCCAGTGTTTTCATCGGATACCCTCCGGACAGCTATTTGTTTTCGATAATTTCACCGGCAGCAATTCTGCTTCCCGGCTTTACGACGCAGTCTCTACCGATAAGCGCAATGTGATCTTTGTCGCTGCCGGCTCCTCCGATCGTAACTCCGTCTCCTAAAACGACATTTTCATCGATGATTCCGTAATCGACGGTCACGTTTCTGCCGATCGCCGTACCGCGCATTACTACGCTGTTGCGTATCACGCTGCCCTCTCCGACGGACACGTCCTCGGATAAAACGCTGTCGATAACAGTTCCCTCGATTTCACAGCCGGCGGTATAAACCGAATTTATTACGCTGCCCGCCGTACCGATATACGACGGAGGAAGCGGCTCGTTGCGCGAATATATCTTCATATCCTGATCGTTAAGATTTAAACGGGGGTTACCGCCAAGAAGATCCATATTGGCCTCCCACAGCGACCTGACGGTGCCCACATCCTTCCAGTAGCCCGAAAAAGCGTAAGCAAACATTCTTTTGCCCGCCTTGAGCATGTAAGGAATAATATTTTTACCGAAATCGTTTTGAGAGTTTTTATCCGACTCGTCACGCTTAAGCTCCTCGACCAGAACGTCCTTTTTGAATATGTAAACGCCCATGGAAGCATGATTGCTTTTAGGATTAGCCGGCTTTTCCTCAAATTCAGTTATGCGGTTATTCTCTCCGAAGCTCATTATGCCGAAGCGAGAGGCCTCCTTTTCGTCCACGTCGATGACAGCTATCGTACAATCCGCGTTGTTTAAGACATGCTCGGTCAGCATTTTGGAATAATCCATTTTGTAAATATGATCGCCGGAAAGAATCAGCACGTTTTCCGAATCGTACTTGTCAAGAAAATGCAGGTTCTGATAAATTGCGTTGGCCGTGCCCTTGTACCACTCGCCGCCCGTCTTGGCCTGATAGGGTGAAAGCGTATGCACGCCGCCGCTGGCGCGGTCCAGATCCCACGGCTCTCCGCTGCCGATATATTCGTTTAATACAAGAGGCTCGTACTGCGTAAGCACTCCCACCGTATCGATATTGGAGTTGGTACAGTTGCTGAGCGTAAAATCTATGATTCTGTATTTAGACCCAAAGGATACGGCCGGCTTTGCAACGCCGGAGGTTAACGCGTAAAGTCTTGTGCCCTGTCCGCCGGCAAGCAGCATTGCAATACATTTTTTCTTTTTCACTTTTTTATCCTCCTGTTCTTTTTGACAAGATAAACGCCGGACATCGGCTGCACGTCCATTACAACGCTGTGAGTAAACCCGTGGGCAGGAATCTTTTCGGCGCGGTAACTGACCTCGCTGCGGTCAAAGCCGGCCGCCGAAGAGCTGAGCTTAACGGTATAAGTGCCTCTGTCCGCACCGAAGCGGTAATTGCGGTACGGCACCGGAGAAAAATTGATGACCGCCAGCACGGAATTGCCCTTTTTATCCATACGCTCGTACACGATGACGTTTTGCGTGTTGTCGTCAACCACATGCCAGCGGAAGCCGTCAAAGCCTCCGTCGCACTGCCACAGCGGAGCATTATTCCTGTAAAAAGCGTTCAGCGCGCGCACAAACTCAGACGTTTCGGCATGGCGTGGAAAGTCAAGCAGCAGCCAGTCAAGCTGACGGCGATAATCCCATTCGATAAACTGACCGAACTCGCAGCCCATAAACAACAGCTTTTTACCCGGATGCGCGTACATATTCATCAGATAATTTCTCAGCCCAGCAAATTTCATATCGTAATCGCCTGGCATTTTGTTTAAAAGCGAACATTTGCCATGCACGACCTCATCGTGCGACACCGGCAAAATATAATTCTCGCTGAAGGCGTAGGTTATTGAAAAAGTAAGCGCATTATGCTTACCCGCGCGGAACAGCGGATCCGTCCTGGCGTAATCAAGCGTATCGTTCATCCAGCCCATATTCCACTTGAAATTAAAGCCCAGACCGCCCGCGCTTACCGGCGCGGTCACCAACGGCCATGCGGTAGATTCCTCAGCAATCATCATTGCGTCCGGGTGCCGCGCGAAAACCGCGGTATTCAGCTTTTTTATAAAAGCGACGGCCTCTTCGTTTTCCCTTCCGCCGAAACGGTTAGGCTCCCACTCTCCGTCCCTGCGTCCGTAATCAAGATACAGCATACTAGCCACGGCATCTACCCTGAGTCCGTCCACGTGATAGAGGTCGAACCACATCATGGCGTTGGAGCACAAAAAACTTTGGACCTCGCCTCGGCCGTAGTCGAAGCAGCAGGTCCCCCATTCCTTATGTTCGCGTCTGAGAGGACTTGCCGGCTCGTAAAGAGGACGGCCGTCGAAAAGAGCCAGACCGTTATCGTTTTTGGGAAAGTGACCGGGCACCCAGTCGAGAATAAGTCCTATGCCGTTTGAATGCAGCTTTTCCACCAGATAACAGAAATCCGCCGGCGTGCCGTAACGCGACGTCGGCGCAAAATAACCCGTAACCTGATACCCCCATGAGCCGTCGAAAGGATATTCGGCCACTCCCATAAGTTCCAGATGAGTATAACGCATCTTTTTGAGATAACGCGTTATTTCGTCCGCAAATTTGCGGTAATCGTACACGTTGCCGTCCGGATAGGTGCGCCATGAGGCTATATGCGCTTCGTAAATATTAACCGGCGAAGCGTATATATCGCGTTTTTTCTTTTCTTCGGCATATTTATCGTCGCATACGCGTATTTCGTTTATCGGATAAGCCTTGCTGTTTGTTCCCTCGTGCGTTTCGCAGTGAAGCGCATACGGATCGGATTTATAAATAAAAGCCCCGTCCGCCGTCTCGATAAGGTATTTATAACCGTCGTATTTTTTAACTCCGCCGGCTTCCAGCTCGTAAACGCCGTCGCCCGTCCTTTTCATTACGCCCTTACCGGCGTCCCAGCCGTTGAAATCTCCGATTACGGAAACTCCCTTTGCCGCCGGAGCATAAACGCGGAATAAAGCTTTACCCTTGCTCTCGTCGAGCGAGCAGCCGAAATACCGGTACGCGTCGTAAAGCTCTCCCTGATGAAATTTTTTTTCGTCCAAAACATTCATAAAGCGTGTTCACCCCTGTAGGCATAGAAGTCCGTAAAACCGCGTGCATTTAAACTATCTTTATTATACGATATAAAGCTGCATAAATCAATACTTAATTTGAAAATAATTATAAAATATTTAAAAACCCGCATTATGTAAGAAAAAACATATACGAAGCTGAAAGCAAGGCCGACAAACGCGATAAAAGTCCCGCGTAAAAACGGCCGCGCAGATAATTATATTCGCCGGCTTCCGCGATTATTTAGCTTACGACCGTAAATCGATTGACAAAATACGTTTTTTTATAATATACTTTTATCGTTTGAAAGCGACGGCGCCGTGGGAAGTGACTCCTGCGGCGTTTTGCGCAATCAGGTATTAAATATCAAAGGAGCGAGATCATATGAGCAGAATACCCGAAATGTTCGGCAGCCTGGTGTTTAACGATTCCGTAATGCAGAAATGTCTGCCAAAGGAAACATACAAGGCATTTAAAGCGCTGGTCAAGGCAGGAGAGCCTCTCACCCCCGAAATAGCCAACGTCATCGCCAACGAAATGAAGGAATGGGCGATTTCCAAGGGCGCGGCGCATTTCACGCATTGGTTTCAGCCGATGACGGGTATAACCGCGGAAAAGCACGACAGCTTTATTACTCCCGCAGGAGACGGCACCGTAATCATGAACTTTTCGGGCAAGGAGCTTATAAAGGGCGAGCCCGACGCGTCCAGCTTTCCAAACGGCGGACTGCGCTCCACCTTCGAGGCGCGCGGCTACACCGTATGGGATCCGACCTGCTACGCGTTTATTAAGGACGGTACGCTGTGCATTCCTACCGCCTTTTGCTCTTACTCGGGACAGGTGCTGGACAAAAAAACGCCGTTATTGCGCTCTACCAAAGCTTTGTCGGCTCAGGCCGTCAGGCTTATAAAGCTTTTCGGCATAGAAACAAAGCAGGTTACCGTAACCGTAGGACCAGAGCAGGAATACTTTCTTGTAGATAAACAGCTTTACCTTAAACGCAAGGATCTGATATTTACCGGCAGAACGCTTTTCGGAGCCAAGCCGCCAAAGGGACAGGAGCTGGAGGATCATTACTTCGGCAATATCAAGCCTAGGGTACTTAAATTTATGGCCGACCTTGACGAAGAGCTTTGGAAGCTTGGCGTCCCCGCGAAAACGCGCCACAACGAAACCGCTCCGTCGCAGCACGAGCTGGCGCCTATCTTCTCCGTCGTCAACGTAGCGGCGGACCACAACCAGCTTACGATGGAATTTATGAAAAAAATCGCCGACAGGCATAATCTTGCATGTCTGCTTCACGAAAAACCCTTTGCCGGCGTAAACGGCTCGGGCAAGCATAACAATTGGTCGATATCCACCGAAGAAGGCGAAAATCTTTTGGATCCGGGAAAAAATCCGCAGGACAATCTGCTTTTCCTGACGATACTGAGCGCCGTCATCGCCGCGGTTGACGATCATCAGGATTTACTGAGACTGTCTGTCGCCAGCGCCGGTAACGATCACCGCCTGGGCGCGGCAGAAGCTCCTCCTGCAATAATTTCCATGTATTTGGGCGACGAACTGACCGCGATACTGGACGCCATTTCCGAAGATAAAGCCTACGAAAAGAAAAAGACGGCAAAAATGGATATGGGCGTGGGCGTCATTCCGGCATTTATGCAGGATACGACGGACCGCAACCGCACGTCGCCGTTTGCCTTTACCGGAAATAAATTTGAATTCCGTATGCTGGGTTCTACGACCAACATCTCCTGCCCGAACACCATGATAAACGCTGCTGTCGCGGAAAAACTTGACGAATTTGCGTCGAGACTGGAAAACAGCGACAATTTTGAAACTGACGTAAAAAAGCTTATAAAGGATACTTACTTAAAGCACAAGAGAATCGTTTTCAACGGCAACGGATATTCCGACGAATGGACTAAAGAGGCCGAACGCCGCGGACTGCTTAATCTGAAAAGCACTCCGGAAGCGCTTGTCCGTTACACCGACGATAAAAACGTAAAGCTTTTGGAAAAGTACGGCGTCTATACTCCTTTGGAAATAGCTGCGCGAGAAGAAATTCTGTTGGAAAATTACTGCAAGCTGATAAACATAGAGGCGCAGACCATGAGCGAAATGGCGGCGCAGGAAATAATACCCGCCTGCGTAAAATTTACCTCTTCATTGGCGGAAAGCGCCGCGCGCAAGAAAACTTTGGGGATTTCGGCCGTGACCGAAACCGATCTTGCCGCACGGATTTCCGCACTTACGGACAGAGCATACGCCGCCCTGATCGTACTGAACGAGCTGATTGCATCGGTAAAACAAACTGCGGACAGAAAACAGGCCGCTTTCGATTACCATGACAAGGTGCTCAGCGCGATGAACGAGCTGCGCGCAAACTGCGACGAGCTGGAAAAATCGGTATCCAAAGAATATTGGCCCTTCCCGACCTACAGCGAGCTGCTGTTTTCCGTATAACGCTAAACGTATAAATATTTTACAAGCCGACGATAAGTAAATACACAAAAAAACAATATTTTCATTTCCAAATCAAACCGCACGCGCTGATAACAAATCAACGCGCGCGGTTTATTCCGGATAAGCTGCAGCACGGGCTGCCGCTTGCCCGCTAACAAAAAATACATTTTTCTATACCGGGTAACAGTCTGTAAACCGATTGTCCTGTAAGTTCTTCGAAATAAGTTTTATATTCGTAAGTCTTATTCCAACGATCTACGGAAAACGGAAAAACCCCGTATCGTCTGGTCATATCGACGAATCTTTTTTCCAAAATACAAAAACCGTCCGCGTCGGCCCTGTCTCTTATACACATCTCCGAGCCCACGAGACGGAGCTACATCTCG
>USBU01000063.1 GCA_900553005.1 uncultured Eubacteriales bacterium
GAGATGTAGCTCCGTCTCGTGGGCTCGGAGATGTGTATAAGAGACAGCTATAGATTTAAGGAGTTACGACATGAAGATTGCTAAGCGCGCGCTGGAAATTTCACCTTCATTGACGCTGGAGCTTACTGCCAAGGCCAACAAATTGAAAGCGGAGGGCCGCGACGTGGTTTCGTTCGGCGCTGGCGAGCCCGATTTCAATACGCCCGAGTACATAAGAGACGCGGCTAAAGAGGCTCTTGACAAGGGCATGACCAAATATACGCCTGCAAGCGGTACGGCTGAGTTAAAAAAAGCCGTTTGCGATAGGTTTGCTTTGATTAACAATCTTATATATAAGCCTGAAAACATCGTGATATCCAACGGAGCCAAGCATGCGCTTTACAACGCTTTGGCCGCCGTCGTCGAGGAAGGGGACGAGGTTATCATACCGTCGCCGTTTTGGCTTACGTACCCGGAGCTTGTCAAGCTTGTCGGGGGCGTTCCCGTTTTTGTTAAGACTGCCGAGGAAAACGGCTTTAAGCTTACCGCAACGGAGCTTGAAAACGCTGTCACCGACAAAACGGCGGCTGTCATTATTAACAATCCCAATAATCCTACCGGCGCGGTCTATACCGAGCGGGAGATAAAAGCGCTGGCGGCGGTAATCGAAAAGACCAATATCGCGGTAATCAGCGACGAGATTTACGAGGCGCTCAATTATACCGATAAGCCTGTGTATTCAATCGCTTCCTGCTCGGAAAAGCTTAAAAGCCGTACCATAATAGTTAACGGCGTTTCAAAAACGTATTCCATGACCGGCTGGCGCATAGGCTTTACCGCGTCTGACGCGGCGGTGGCTAAGGCAATTTCTAGCATGCAAAGCCACATGACCTCCAATCCTAATTCGATAGCGCAGTACGCGTCGCTGGCCGCTTATAAGGGCGCGGAGGGCATAGCTTTTCTCGACGAGATGAAAAGCAGCTTTGACAGACGCAGGCGGCTTATAATGAAAAAACTTGACGAAATTCCCGCTCTTTCGTATGTTAAGCCGGAGGGCGCGTTTTATATTTTCGTTTGCGTAAAGGGAATTTTCGGAAAGTCGTACCGCGGCTCGGTCATAAATTCGGCGCATGAACTCGCGGATATTTTGCTGGACGCGGCGGACGTTACCGTTATTCCTTGCGAGTCCTTCGGCAACGGAGATTATATAAGGCTTTCCTATGCCGTTTCCGACGAGGATATCGTAAAGGGAGTGGAGCGCATAGGTCGATTTGTGTCCGCGTTGGAATAAATTATTTGACGGAGGCGGTTATGGACAAGCACTCATTGCATAAGAATAAGAGGACGGGACTTCTGGAGCACGAGGAGCACGATTATATACTGCAAAACGAGTCGGAGCCGGAGCTTTTCCGGGGTGTTTTCGATTACGACGAGGTTCCCAAGGTAGTTTTTAACGACAGACGGGTGCCCATGAATCCGGCCGAAGAGTGGTGGATTACGGACACAACGTTCCGCGACGGGCAGCAATCTACGGCTCCGCTTTCCGTTAAGCAGATCGTGGATATTTTCAAGCTGCAAAGCAGGCTTGGCGGCCCGAAGGGCTTGATCCGCGCCAGCGAGTTCTTTCTTTACAGCGACAAGGACAAGGCAGCCGTGCGCGCCTGTCGGGAGCTGGGATTGAAATTTCCGGAAATAACCAGCTGGATAAGAGCGGACGAGCGGGATTTTAAGCTGGTCAAGGAGCTGGACATAAAGGAAACGGGAATTTTAGTCAGCTGTTCGGATTATCATATTTACAATAAAATGAAGCTTGACCGCAAGCAGGCTATGGAAAAGTATTTAGGTATAGTCAAGGCGGCTCTCGACGCCGGAATCGTGCCGCGCTGCCATTTCGAGGATATTACGCGCGCGGATTTTTACGGCTTTGTCGTGCCGTTTGCTTACGAGCTTATGCGTCTTGCCGAGGAGTACGGTTCTCCGATAAAGATCAGGGCGTGCGATACGCTTGGATACGGCGTTACATACGCAGGCAGCGCGCTGCCCAGATCCGTGCCAGGAATTGTCTACGGTCTCAATTATTACGCCGGAGTGCCGTCCGAGTGGCTGGAGTGGCACGGACACAACGACTTTTATAAGGCCGTGGTAAACGCTACGACGGCGTGGCTTTACGGTTGCAGCAGCGTTAACTGTTCGCTTCTAGGAATAGGCGAGCGTACCGGCAACTGTCCCACGGAGGCGATGTGTATAGAGTACGCCCAGATGCGCGGCACGGCCGACGGCATGGATCTTACCGTCATTACCGAAATAGCTGAATACTTTGAAAACGAGATAGGCTATTCGATTCCTCCGCGCACCCCGTTTGTCGGAAAAGCGTTCAACGCCACGCGCGCGGGCATTCATGCTGACGGGCTTTTGAAAGACGAGGAAATCTACAACGTATTCAATACGCAGAAGATTCTGGGCAAAAAGCCCACTGTGTCCATTTCCAATACTTCCGGAGCGGCCGGCATAGCTTACTGGATAAACGCTTATTACGGCCTTACGGGAAGCAATATCGTTGAAAAATCCGACGACGTAGTCAGGGCCGTCAAGGATATGGTGGACGCCGAATACGCTGCGGGGCGCAATACGATTATGGGCGATGACGAGCTGGATTCCATGGTCAGACTTTACGATAAGGATCTGCACAAATTGTTTAACGACAGAATAAATAAAAAGAAGCTCGGCAAGTGACTCCGGACGGCGTGTCAATTTACTCATTTTTTATCGGAAATACACGGCGCCGACTTATTGCGGTTTTATAATATTACCTGAGCGCTGTAACGAGAGCCGTTTTCCGTGACGGCGGCCGGCAGAGACGGTTTTTACCGGCTATTACGCAACAGCTTGCTTTTATTGTTTTCGGATGCTATAATATTAGCGTACCCCGGTCGGACGCGTTATGATTTTAACGTTTTATTGCTTAATAAAGAAATAATATAATAGAGGTCCGTATAATTCGTAAAACGCCGCTGCAAAGGCAGCGGAAAATTTAAAGGGAGGAAGATAATATGATTAACATTATCTACGGAGTCAAGGGCAGCGGAAAAACCAAGCGTATCATCGATACGGCCAACGACCGCGCACGGACGACAAAGGGCAGCGTCATTTACGTTACCGACTGTGCGGACCATTCGTCCGAGGTGGATAATTCGATAAGGTTTATCGATATCAATCACTACGGACTTAAGGATGAAAACGGCGCTCTGTGCTTTATAAAGGGATTGCTTGCCGGAAACTACGACATAACTGATATCTTTATCGACGGATTGGCCAAGTTTATAAAAAAAGACGTGACGGAGCTCGAGGATGCGTTCGATCAGCTTGATTTATTGAGCCGCGAATTTAACGTGACGTTTACTCTTACGGTGTCGGCGGAGGAAGTTCCGCAGTTTATGCGCAGATACATATAAAACTGAGATTTGAGGAAAAGGTTACAGTGGACTTTATAAGCACCAGAAACGCCCATCGCACGGTAAGCGGCATTAGGGCGGTAGTTGAAGGATTATCTGAGGAAGGCGGACTTTTTGTGCCCGCCTTTTTCCCCTCGGTGGACGGCGCCGAAATGGAAAAAATGCTGGATATGACTTATCCGCAGCGCGCAGCCTTTATAATAGGCAAATATCTTCCGGAGCTGGCCGGGGAGCTTGACTCATATACTGATAAGGCGTATTCCCGCTTCGACGGCGATGCGGCGCCGTTGGTTAAGCTTGACGACAGTCTTTTTATGCTGGAGCTGTGGCACGGCCCGACTCACGCTTTTAAGGATATTGCGCTTACGCTGCTGCCGTATCTGCTTACGGGCAGCAAAAAACTGCTTGGGGAGAAGGAGCGTACCTTGATTCTCGTCGCTACAAGCGGCGATACGGGCAAGGCGGCTTTGGAGGGCTTTAAGGACGTGCCGGGCACCGACGTCATTGTTTTTTATCCCGGCGACGGAGTAAGCGCGCTGCAAAAGCTTCAGATGATGACTCAGACAGGCGGAAACGTTTACGTTGCCGGAATCAACGGCAATTTCGACGACGCTCAGACCGCGGTCAAAAAAATCTTTACCGACGGCGCGGTGCATAAGGAGCTTGAGAAAAACGGGTATAAGCTTTCAAGCGCAAATTCAATAAATTTCGGCCGTCTGGTGCCTCAGATCGCGTATTATTTTTCCTCGTATCTGGATATGGTTGACGGCGGCGAAATCGAAATGGGCGAAAAAATAAATTTCTGCGTGCCAAGCGGAAATTTCGGCAATATTTTGGCCGGCTATTACGCAAAGCGCATGGGATTGCCTGTCGGCAGACTGATCTGCGCGTCAAATAAAAACAACGTGCTTACGGATTTTATTCGCGGCGGCGCATACTCGGCTGACCGTCAGTTTTACAAGACCACAAGTCCGTCGATGGATATACTTATCAGCTCTAACCTTGAAAGACTGTTGTTCGAGCTCAGCGGCCGCAACGATAAGCTGACCGCAGCGCGCATGGCCGAGCTTAAGGATAAGGGCGCGTATTCCATAAGCGCGGAGGAGCTGGGGCTTTTAAAGTCCGAGTTTTGGGCCGATTGGTCGGACGAAAACGAAATCAAGGAAACGCTTTGCGATTATTTTGAGGGCTACGGTTATATCGCCGACACGCATACTTCAGTCGCGTTGTCGGTTTTCGACAAATATTATGACGAGACGGGCGACGACACCAAAACCGTGGTTGTTTCAACGGCCAGCCCCTATAAGTTTGCGGCCGACGTTCTTGACGCGCTGGGAGAGGAGCCCTGCTCGGACGAGCTTAAATCGTTGCGCAAGCTGGAGGATATAACGGCGCTGCCGCTTCCCGAATCTCTTTCTTCGCTTCCCAAGTTAAAAAAAATATATACGGATATAATAGATAAGGATGCGGCTTCAGACGCGGTTACGGGCTACGCGCGCGCAGCCCGGCTAAAGGATTGATAAGTATATGAATGACGTAAATGAAAAACAAAAGGTGATTTTCAGCGCTCTTAAGCCTACGGGAGATCTTACTATAGGCAACTATATCGGCGCGCTTAAAAACATGATTCTCATGACCGAGGCTTACGACTGCTATTACGCCGTCGCGGATCTTCACAGCCTCACTGTAGATAACGCGCCGGCGGATTTAAGGCGGCGCACCTATGATTTTATGGCGTTTTTCCTGGCCATGGGACTTGATCCGGACAAGTGCACGATTTTTGTGCAAAGTCATGTTCCGGCGCACGCAGAGCTTGCCTGGACGCTTAATTGCTATACGCAGTTCGGCGAGGCAAAGCGTATGACGCAGTTCAAGGACAAAAGCCTTAAGGCTCCTGAAAACGTCAATGTCGGTCTGTTTGCGTACCCGACCTTGATGGCCGCCGATATTTTGCTTTATCAGGCGCAGCTTGTGCCTATAGGCAAGGATCAGCAGCAGCATCTTGAGCTTGCTCGCACCGTTGCCGAGCGCTTTAACAATAAATATTCGCCTACCTTTATCGTGCCCGAGGGCTTTTATCCCAAAACCGGCGCAAAAATCTATTCGCTGCTGGATCCGACCGCTAAAATGGGTAAAACGGACGACAATGTGAACGGAACGATTTTTCTTCTTGACGACGCCGACACGGTGATGCGTAAATTCAAGCGCGCGGTTACCGACAGCGGAAACGAAATAAGGTTTGCGGCCGACAAGCCGGGTATAAGCAATCTTTTAACTATTTATTCGACTTTTGCCGGCTGTACCGTACACGAGGCGGAAAAGCGATTCGAGGGAAAGGATTACGCGGCGTTCAAGACGGGCGTCGGGGAATGCGTCGTGGAATATTTCCGGCCGATCAAGCGCGAGTACGAGCGTCTTATCGCTGATAAGTCGTATCTCGGCGCAGTCATGAAAAAGGGAGCGGATAAGGCGGCGCGCACGGCTTACCGTACTTTGAGCAAGGTTTATCGCAAGGTGGGGCTTGTGCCCGCCGAAAGATAAGGGTGAAAATATGTTCGGATACGTTACGCCGGTAAAAAGCGAGCTGCGACAGCAGGATTATGTGCTGTATCGTGCCTTTTATTGCGGCATTTGCGCGGCTATAGGCAGAGGATACGGTTCATTGCCGCGCTTTACTACCACTTATGACATTACCTTTTTAAGTCTTTTGGTGCACGATGCGCTCAATCAGGACGTTGCGTTTTCAGAGGAAAGGTGCGTCGGAAATCCGTTTAAAAAGAAGGTTATGATCAAGGATAACCCGCTTTTGCTGCGTCTTTGCGCCGCAAACGTCGTTTTAAGCTACTATAAGCTTTGCGACGACGTGATCGACGGCGGAGGAGGAAAAAAACGTATCGCCCGCGCAGCGCTGAGAAAGTCTTATATCAAAGCGTCGGAGGCTTTGCCGGCGGTAGACACCGTCGTGAAAATGCGTTACAGCCAGCTCAGGGAAATGGAAAAAGCCGGCGAAACCAGCATCGATCGGGTTGCCGATTGCTTTGCGTCGCTGTTAAAAGAGCTGGCGGCGGTAGTAATGGACGACAAAGCGGATGACAATATTCTTTCTTTGTGCTATAATATAGGCAAGTTTGTATATCTTATCGACGCGCTTGACGATATCGACGAGGATTTTGCAAAGGGAAATTACAATCCCTTTCTGGCCGCTTACGGCGGTTTTAAGTCGAGAAAAAAGTTTTATGAAGATAACGCCGCGGAAATTGGTTTTATTCTCAACGCTACCGTAAACCGGGCGATTGAAAGCTTTAACGGGATAAGATTCACGCAAAGCTACACGCTTTTGAAAAATATCGTGCACAGCGGTCTGCGCGCCAAAGTAAGAGAGGTTCTCTCCAGCGATAAAAAGCTTACCGCGCCCAGACTTTGACGGATCGTATTAAAATCCGGCAGCAATTAAACGAGGAGCTAACATGAAAAATCCTTACGAAATTTTAGGACTGAACGAAAGCTGTTCTTTCGAGGAGCTTAAAGCAAGGTACGAGCAGCTTAAAAACGAATATTCCGAGGGCAGATTC
>USBU01000064.1 GCA_900553005.1 uncultured Eubacteriales bacterium
ATCTTAAGAAACCGACTAAGCGACTTTATTCTCGGCAAAAAGACCAAGAGCTTAAAAATCGGCCAAACAAAATCGCCCCACTGCCGATAGAGCGATTTACAAAACGAAACGGACCTTGAAAAACAAGGCCCGTTTTTATTTTGATTTTACCGTTAAATAAGATTAAGCGTTTTTACCGATTTCCGTAAGCGCGGCAGTTACGTCGTCGGCTGCAGCGGAAACCGCAAAGCCAGTTATCTTACCGTTCATATTTTCGGAATTAAGCCACAAACTTACCTCTTCGGCCGTAACGGCGCACGTCTTAATCGTAAACTCGCCGCCGGCAGGCTTGATTGCAATATAAACTGTGTTACCGCTGCGAACTACAACCGCTCTAAACTTTGTAGCGGTAATTCCTTCAGCGCCTTGCATGTCGCCCTTGCCGAAACTTTGGATTTTAACGGACTGAGCATTAGCCTCCTTTCTGTAGAAAACGTGATAATCGGTCCAGGCCGCCATAGTGTTTTTCTCGGAAATCGTAATGCCGTGGAAAGCGTTGGTTGCAGTGGGCTCAACTATATTTTCTATAGCTTCAAAATCAACGCCGACTACTTCATAATCATAGCTTACGGCAAAATCTCCGGTTATCATCTGTGCTCCCGAAAAAGCAACGGCATAATCTCTGGTAAGTCCGCTAAAGCCTGTTGCGCCGTTGTTTTTACCCTTCAAATAGAAAGACTCCTGGCTGTAATCGATATAATTGTTAGCTCGCTCGGAATCGCGGATAACAAACACGCCCGTAGCCGAGGGAATACTTACATAGATTCCGTCCGGCACCGATTCGGTAATATGCTCGTAATAATCAAACTCGGAGCCTTTTACAAGCGCAGCATATTCGGCCGCGTCGTCAAGCTTGGTTTTTGCGGTAAGACCGTAAAGCTTAGCGGCTACATTCTCCGTACCGTAAACGAGCTTTGTTGCGGAAACGTTTACGAATACCGAATTCAATGTATAAGTAACACTTCCGCCATCCTCGCTGCCGAAATAGAAGTATGCGTTTTTATCGGTTACCGCAAGCTTGAACAAAACGGTAAACTTGGTTCCGGTCGTATATGAATACAGGTCGTCGTCATCGTTAACATGATTGCCGTTTACCTGCCAGCCAAGTCCCATGCTTCCGTTTCCGCTATAGCTTTCTCCGTCCCAAACAAGGAAGCGGTTGCCGTCGTTAAAAAGAAACTGTATATGCGGATTGGTTTTTTCTACGGTGATATCCAGCTTGCCGGTAAGCACATATTCGTTGGTAAGCGGTAAGCCACGGTAAGACAGCGCGGAAGTGAAAGCAACTCCTTTATCGCTAATAGTATTCTCGGCCGTGGTGGAAATGTCCGCGATTGAAGTATCGCTTGCAGCGGAGTTATTGTCGATGACCAATCCAAGGTCATCGAGAGCCTTTACGTACTTAGCGTAATTTGCAAGCGTGGGATGCACGCCGTCCCTGAAGAACGAGCTTATTACGCTGCCGTCGGTATCATAGCACCAGGACGGCGAGTCAATATAGGTAAGCCAATCGTTTTCGTCCGCAAATTCGATAATATTTTCGTTTACCGCTTTGGGTATGCTGTTATCCCTGCCGACCCTCGGCTCGATACCGAAATAATAAATATCCGCCTCGGGAAGATTTGCATGAATAAGATTAAACAGCCGTTTAACGTCATCGGTTGCCGCAGACGCCGCCTTATTGTCGTCGAAAATATTATTGGTGCCGCAGTGTATTACAACGGCTTTGGGCTGCACGGGGAACACAAGTCTTTCTACCATGTACTCCCAATCAGTGGTCGTGGTAGCGCTTATGCCCATTGTATAAGCGTTTTTACGGCCGTAAGTCGTATAAAAGTCGGACCAGAAACCGGTGTCGAAGAAGGAATCGCCCATAAACAGGACTCCGCCCTGATCTCCGCCGCGGTTAGTCCAGTCGGACAGTCTGTTTTTAACCGTATTTTCAAGATTGAGCGAGTTGCCCATATGATTTTTACCGTTAAAATTAGTTACGGTAATAGCAAATTTCTCGGTATGATGCTGAGTTTTTGCGGTAATCGTCACAACCTTGGGCGTTGAAAAATCGCCTACCGCTTTAATCTTATTGTCCGTAATCGTAATTCTGTCAGCGTACTCGGCCGGAATCTCGTAAACGATATCGCCCTCGTAGGCGGGCTTTGTAAACTCGACGGAAAGCTCGCGCGCGGAATAATTGGCGTAAAGCGTATTTGCCTGGTCCTCGTAATTCGATTTAGGCAAAGATATATTGAGCTGACCGTAATCTATGGGCTTGACAATCACGTCGAAATAGGTCTCGTGATACTGCGTGGTTGCCTTAACGGTAGTCGTGGTATCGGGATTTACAGCATAAACTATGCCGTCCTCTATGCGGATATCATCGCCGATAAAATCATACTCGACGGGCGCCTCTCCCGCCGCGACAGAAAACACGGGACGTATTCTGGCGTTTCCGTCCGCTTCCAACGTAATATCCTCAATAGTAAGCGTACCGCGGTTGATTTCGGTTACGGTAACCGTAAACTCGGCCGTGAGATTTTCGGTTTTAGCCGTAACCTCCGTTTCCGTGCCTGCCACAAGTCCCTTTACCTTGCCGTCCGCAATAGATATATTGCTTCCGCTGAAAGTATAGCTGACTTCGCCCCTGCCTTCCTCCTTGGAAAACTGCGGGTTGATATCCTTTTCCTTGCCCTGCTCCACAGTAATGTCCTCTATAGTAAGCGTTCCGTAATCCGGGCTGACAACCGTAACCTTAAACAATGCTGAAAGATGCTCTGTCGTCGCAGTCACGATCGTATCGGTACCGGCCACAAGCCCCGTCACCTTGCCGTCCGCAATAGATATATTGCTTCCGCTGAAGGTATAGCTGACTTCGCCCTTGCCCTCCTCCTTGGAAAACTCAGGCGTTAAATCCTTGCTTTGTCCTACGGTAACCGTAACGTCGGCTACGGTCAGCGTTCCGTAATCGGTCTTATCGGTACATGCCGCAAACGCCGTAAAGCATAATAGACAAACCGCAAGAACGATAATTACAAGCTTTCTCTTCCTCATATTACTCCTCCATAAATCATTTTATCTGACTATATATATTATAACACCGCTCCGTCGAATTGTAAATAGTACCCCCCCCCGTATTTATTGATATTTTCTGTTATTTTTTTGACTTATCCTTTTGAGCATTGCATAAACGGCTAAAAATAAGCAATCGTAAAATTTAAATACAATAATACAGCCGAACAATTTTCCTCAAACAGTCCTCAAAGCTTAGTATGGTAAAACTAAAAAAATACCGTAGGGCTTGATCGCTTTTATACTTATTTTTCCAAAAATTCCACATCGCAGCCGTAATCGCGCGGCAGGCTCAGATCAACGATATAAAAAAACAGGAAGAAAATCGGATTGCTTCCTGTTTTTTACACGGTTTATTATACGGATCGTCCAAACGGGCTTCCGTCAGTTTTTAGGAGAATAATTGGGGCTTTCCTTGGTTATGGAAATATCGTGAGGATGACTTTCTATAAGCGACGCTCCGGTGATTTTTACAAAGCGCGCTTTGGTCCTTAAGTCGGCTATCGTGGGCTGACCGCAATAGCCCATGCCCGCGCGCAAACCGCCCATCAGCTGGAAAACGATATCAGACAGCGAGCCGCGGAAAGGAACTCGTCCTTCGACGCCCTCGGGAACCAGCTTTTTCGCGTCGTCCTGGAAATATCTGTCCTTGCTTCCCAATGCCATTGCGCCCATGGAACCCATGCCGCGGTAAGTCTTGAAGCTTCTGCCCTGGTAAATTTCCAACTCGCCCGGGCTTTCTTCCGTGCCGGCAAGCAAGGAGCCGATCATGCAGGCATGTCCACCGGCCGCTATAGCCTTGGTAATATCTCCGCTGTACTTTATGCCGCCGTCGGCTATAATGGTTTTACCATATTTGTCCGCCACCTCGCCGCAGTCCATTATCGCGGTAATCTGAGGAACGCCTATGCCGGCCACAACGCGCGTCGTGCAGATGGAGCCCGGACCTATGCCGACCTTGACCACGTCCGCGCCGCGCTTGTAAAGCGCCTCGGCCGCCTCGGCGGTAGCGACGTTGCCGGCGACAAGCGTGACGCCGGGACATGCCGCCCTGACCTTTTCCACGGCGTTCATTACTCCTATGTTGTGACCGTGAGCGGTATCCACCACTATACAGTCAACTTTGGCCTCCACAAGCGCGCGCGCTCTGTCGAGATAATCCTTGCCGGCGCCAACGGCCGCGCCCACAAGCAGACGTCCGTTTTTATCCTTGGCCGAATTGGGGTACTGGATAGCCTTTTCAATATCCTTTATCGTAATAAGCCCCTTCAGCTTAAAGTCCTTATCCACGATGGGCAGCTTTTCAATACGATGCTTGCCCAGTATCTTCTGCGCTTCGGCAAGCGTAGTTCCCACCGGAGCGGTAACAAGATTTTCCTTTGTCATGATATTGCGTATAGGCTGATCGAAATTCGTCTCAAAGCGCAAATCCCGGTTGGTAAGTATGCCTACAAGCTTCCCGTCCACAGTTATGGGCACTCCGCTTATACGGTACTTATTCATCAAAGCAAGAGCGTCCTTTAAAAGACAGTCCGGCTCCAAATAGAAAGGGTCGGTAATTACTCCGTGCTCGCTGCGCTTGACTTTATCGATATTTTCCGCCTGAGCGTCTATCGACATATTTTTATGAATTATGCCCATGCCGCCCTCGCGAGCCATGGCTATTGCAAGACGCGATTCCGTAACGGTATCCATCGCCGCGGACAAAAGCGGAATATTCAGCGTAATGCTGTCCGACAGCTTGGTTGACAAATCCGCGTCCTTAGGAAGAACGTGCGATTCGCCCGGAATAAGCAGCACGTCGTCGAACGTAAGACCTTCTTTAACGATTTTATTCATATGCTTCTCCTGAAATTTATTTACAGTATTGTTTTAACAGCACGTCGTAATACAGCTCGCCTATGTTGTAATCGGCGCCGGCGTAGGACACGGCTTTTATTTCGGCAAGTTCGGCCTCGCTGACAAAGGAAGCAAGCGTAAGACGCGCGGCCAGATTTTCATACGCCTTGACAAGATACATATCTTTTAACGTCGGCGCCCCCTCAATATTTGCCAGCACGCTGTCGATATACCGGCGCGAGCTTTCCTTAAGCAGCGTAAAGTCGATAAATTCCGCCGTATCCGAAGCTTTGGCAGCAGCCTCAAGCACCGCGGCAATCTGTCCGTATATCACGGCGGTCTGCTCCTCGGCGGAGCCGGAATCCGCCAGCGCTGAATTTATCCCGCGGTAAGAGCCGTCCCGGGTGAGTATCTCCGTGCGGCCCAGCGCATAATTTGCACGCGCGTTTTCCGAGTACAGATAATCGGCATAGCTGTAAAGATTGGGCTGAATGCTCTTTGCGGCCGAACCGACGTTATATTCGTCTATAAGCTTAATCCGGCGCAAACAGTCGCCGTCGGAAAGAAAACGCGCAGTATTTTCCGCAACCTCTCCGGCGTATTCCTTACCGTATCCGTCGAAGAGAGCAATCGAATAATTCACGCACGAGATACGCGCATTGACACGTTTTTCACCCTTGGAGGTTCGCTCGGCGAGACGAGCGCAATCGTATGCGCGCGGAATATTGCCGATACTGTCGTAAAAATCCATGGCGGCCGCAGGAAAAATCAGCCTCAGTAGCGTAAACGACAACGCAAACGCGACAATCAGCCAATAAACGGTTTTTACCGCCGTGACCGCGATAACGCTTGCGTCGCCCTGTTTGTTTATAGTTTTTTCCTCGTCCGACTGCGCCATAAATCCTCGCTATTTTTGTCATTATAACACACAATCCGAAAAAAATAAATCCTTTTAATCGGTTTTTCCGATATTTTTTTACAATCTCAAGCATAATATAAATTTCCGCGGCGCAAAATCGCCGCTTACGGCTTTAAACGGAAAAACGCGGACTGCATATCGTGCAATCCGCGCGTCATTAAAGACTTATAACGACTCTATTCCCTTACCGCGGCAATCTCTCTGGTCAGAGGATCGATCAGCACGGCGTAAACCTCGTATTTTTCGGGTACGAACGCAACGTACCAGTAATAGCCGCCCTCCGAGCTGATAGGATTTTCAAGAAAGCGGATATAAATCTCCGCATTCAGCTCGCCCGAAACGGTATGCTCTTTGATTCTGTCCTTCAGCCGTATTTCCGCAATCTCAAGCGCGGCCGCCGCGTCGATCATCTCATCGGTGCGCACGGACTTAAGCTCGAAATTTTCAGCGTAGCCGTCGCAGGTCACCGTAAGCGCCGCGGAGCCTTCTGCCCTTTCGGAAATTTCAAAGGACCAGGTGTTTTTAAAAGGATGTTTGGAAAAATTGCCCTCGAATTTACTTTCACCGATATATAAAGAATAAGAAAACGCGGCGTTTTCATTAAATCCGTCCGGTGTTATAGTGACGACCGTAAACGGTTTTTTTTCGCCGGGAGCACCGTCTATAACAAACGGATCTTCCCTGACGCCGCTTATAAGCGAAATCTTCATGCCGTCTCCGGCAGCTACCATAACCTCGTCGCGCAGCTCGGAAAGATTACGCTCCCGCTTTTCCATGGGCGAATCGCATGCTAAAAGAAACAAGGTAAAAAAACAAAGAATTAAAGAAATCAATTTTTTCATATGCCACACCTCTGCCGTTATTTTATTTTGCTTGCCCGTAAAAAAGAACGACCGGCGGAAATTTTGTCGAATTTACCGCAGTACCCGGCGAAAACGCGCGGAAAACTTTACTGCGCAAAGTAAAACTATGCGATCGGCTTTTTAAATAAAGCGACAAAAAAACGTTCAGCCGCGAGAACGCTTGCCATGGGGATTTTATCGTAGACAAACAAATAACCCGCTTATACTTCACCTGCGAAGTATAACGGGTTATACCTGTCTCTTATACACATCTGACGCTGCCGACGACTTAA
>USBU01000065.1 GCA_900553005.1 uncultured Eubacteriales bacterium
CCGAGATCTACACCTATTAAGTCGTCGGCAGCTTCATATGTGTATAAGAGACAGGCAATATGCTTTGTTCGTTTTCCTGCGGTGTTAATTTATAATTTTAATTATTTATTATACGGAGGTTGTTTTGCGACAGACTATTGATGAATCCGCGCTTAAGGTAGTATTTCTCGGCGGCGTAGGTGAAATCGGTAAAAATATGACCGCGCTCGAATACGATAACGAGATTATTATTATCGATAGCGGCTCGACGTTTCCGGATGGCGATATGCCGGGCGTTGATTTGGTTATTCCCGATATTACCTATCTTTTGGCAAACAAGAACAAAGTAAAGGGCATCGTGCTTACTCACGGACATGAGGACCATATAGGCGCGCTGCCTTACATTCTTAAGGAGCTCAACGTACCTGTATATGGCACCAAGCTTACGCTGGCTATAGTCGATGCTAAGCTGAGGGAGCAGAAGGTTGACGGCAATCTGAACGTCATCAAATCCAAAAGCGTTATTGAGCTGGGTAAAAATTTCAAGGTTGAATTTGTCAAGGTAAGCCATTCGATAGCGGGCAGCTGCGCGCTCAGTATTACCACGCCCATAGGCACGGTCTTCCATACCGGCGACTTTAAGGTTGATTTTACTCCTATAGACGGCAATCTTATTGATTTAAAACGTATTTCCGAAATCGGCGGCAAGGGCGTTTTGCTGTTATTGGCCGAAAGCACAAATATAGAGCGTGCCGGTTCATCCATGAGCGAATCTACCGTCGGCGCGTCGCTCAATCATATTTTTGCCGAAAATGCTGAGCGTAGAATATTCGTCGCTACCTTTGCGTCCAATATTCACCGTTTACAGCAGATCGTGGATATAGCTAAAAAATATAAGCGTAAGGTTGCGTTCGGCGGTCGCAGTATGATTAATATTGTTGAATGCGCTACTAAAATAGGCGAGCTTAAGCTTGATAAAAATAATATTATCGATATAGAGCAGATAAATAAGGTTGAGGATAAAAACCTTTGCATAATAACGACGGGCAGTCAGGGCGAGCCTATGAGCGCGCTTACTCGCATTGCCTCTGATGAATTCAACAAGGTTACGATCGGCTATAACGATACCGTTATTATTTCGGCGTCGCCTATTCCCGGCAATGAGCGCATGGTTTACAACGTTATCAATAATCTCTATCGCCGCGGAGCAAAGGTCATTTACGAAAGTCTTGCCGAGGTTCATGCTTCGGGACACGCCTGCCAGGACGAGATAAAGCTGATTCATTCGCTTATAAAGCCTAAATTTTTTATTCCCGTTCATGGCGAGCGCCGCCATCTGCAAAAACATGCGGAGCTTGCAATGAAGATGGGTATGCTTCCTACCAATATTGTTATAACCGATATCGGCAACGTTGCGGTGCTTACTAAAAAATCGATACGCATCGGCGATAATGTTCCGTCGGGTTGTCTGCTTGTCGATGGACTCGGCGTAGGCGACGCCGGCAGCGTCGTCCTCCGCGACCGTAAGCATCTTTCCGAGGAGGGCATGATTGTCGCCGTAATGGGCATCAATTCTCTCAGCGGCGAAGTCTACGGAGTTGACATTACTTCAAGAGGCTTTATGTATACTAAAGACGAATCTGAAAAACTGCTGTCCGAGGCAAAGGAGGTTACGCGCCGCACGCTTGAAGGAATCGACCTTAAGGGAGTAGGAGATTGGACGGGTGTTAAAAACGCTGTCAGAAAGGATCTTAAAAATTTGTTTTTCAAGCGCACGCGCCGCAATCCTATGATTATTCCCGTAGTCATGGAAAACTGACGGAATCATGCTTGCAAATTCGACGGGACCTTGCGCGGAGTATATCAGGTCGCATCTTAAGCGCGAAAGCGATCCGCAGCTGAGACGCATGATTGAGTATGCCGCCGAAAATTTTATACCTATATTGCTGCCCGAATCCGCAGCTTTTCTTCGTCAGCTTGTAATGCTGATTAAACCGGAAAAAACACTGGAAATCGGTACGGCAATAGGTTTCAGCGGACAGCTTATTCTGACAAGCGGCGGACAAAAGCTATATACCGTAGAGATCAACGAGGAGCTTGCGGAAACGGCAAGGAAAAATTTTGCCGAGGCAGGACTTGAAAAACGCGCGACGGTATTTACCGGAGACGCGGGCGAGATCCTTCCGCTTATGGATGGTTCTTTCGATATGATTTTTATGGACGGACCCAAAACAAAATATATCGAGTATCTGCCGCAGCTGATGCGTATGCTTAAGTCCGGCGGAGCGCTTTTATGCGACAACGTGCTTTTTTCTGGAATGATTACCGGAGAAGCCGAGTATAAAAAGAGTAAATCCACGATAGTGCAGGGATTGGATAGATTTCTGGAAGCTGTCTGTTCGGATGACAGACTCGTTACAAGCATACTGCCTGTCGGAGACGGAATGAGCTTAAGCTTGCGGCGATAGAGGAGGCGCGTTAAAAATGTTGGAACTGCTTGCTCCGGCCGGCAATATGGAAAGGCTGGAAACCGCGCTTTATTTCGGCGCGGACGCCGTTTATCTTGCATATAAAAAATTCGGATTGCGCGCGTTTGCGGATAATTTTGACCGTGACGAGCTTGCCGAGGCTGTTAAAAAAGTTCATGATGCCGGTAAAAAAATTTATGTTACCGTTAATATTTTCGCGCATGACGCGGATTTTACCGACATGGCGGATTTTTTGCGTTATCTTGAGGCTTTGCGTCCGGACGGCGCAATAGTCAGCGACCTTGGCGTTGCTTCTCTCATGAAAAAATTTGCTCCTTCGGTACCGCTGCATTTAAGCACTCAGGCCAATTTGACAAATAAATATGCCGCGCTCGAATACGTGCAGTACGGTTTTAAAAGACTTGTGGTTGCGCGTGAGCTGAATCTTACCGAAATACGTAAAATTCGTGATTTTATTCCGCAGGAAATCGAATTGGAAGCGTTTGTTCACGGCGCAATGTGTATTTCTTACTCTGGACGCTGTCTTTTAAGCAATTATCTGACCGGAAGAAACGGCAATCACGGCGAGTGCGCGCAAAGCTGCCGTTGGGAGTACGTTTTGAAGGAGAAAAATCGTGAGGACGAGCTTCCTGTCGAGGAGGACGAACGCGGCGCATACATACTCAACAGCAAGGATATGAATATGCTCGAACATCTCGATAAGCTTATTGACGCGGGCGTTACAAGCTTTAAAATAGAGGGAAGAGTCAAGACCAGCTACTACGTTGCATCAGTCGTAAATTGTTACCGTCGAGCAATTGATTTACTGCTTGAAAAGGGTAGGCCCTTTAACCCGCCGTCCGAGCTTGTCGAAGACTTAAAAAAACCGTCTCATCGGCTGTACTGTACGGGATTTTATTTTGGCGACACGCAGGATAATCAATGCTACGATACGTCCAAGCCGCGGCAGACCTATGATTTTGCGGCGCTCGTAATCGGTAGCTTTGACGGCGGAGCGGTAATAGAGATGCGAAACCGTTTTCGTATCGGGGACATTTTGGAGATTCTTTCTCCGGGAAAGTTTCACAACGGGCTGATTACCGTCGATAAAATGGAGGATATGGACGGTAATTCGGTCGACGACGCTTTTTTAGTCAAGCAAAAGCTGCGGCTTTATTCAAGTATTCCGCTAAATAAGGGCGATATCCTTAGAAAAAAATCTTAAATTTCGATTTGCGCGCTCATATTTTTTGCTTTCGAGCCGTAACGCTATCGGACAATTTAGATATTAGTTTTATGTTCAAAAAGCTTTCGCCGGTAAGGGGAAAGCTTTTTTTTGTTTAAAAAGTCCAAGCATTGGGTTGTCTATCTTGCGTTTGGACGTGCAACCGATATTTTGACGCTACATATAATGTTAAGGTCACCCGCTTTTTGACTTTTAGCTTTAAAGCGGTGAACAAATTTTCGCAGGCGATTAAGCCGCGGAGGCATTATAATGGTAGTTGAATCTTTTTTGTCCTTTTTAAGCCGGATTTTTTGTTTTACATCTTATGTGAACAATAAGGGCTCGTTTCCTAAGCCCTTGCCGCCCGATGAGGAGCGCGAGTATTTGATAAAAGCAAAAAACGGAGACGCGGAAGCGCGCGAAATTTTGATCAGGCATAATTTAAGGCTGGTGGCGCACATCGTAAAAAAATACAGCAGCGCCGGCGAGGCGGATGACCTTATTTCTGTCGGCAGCATAGGTCTTATCAAGGGTATTGAAAGCTTTGAGTACGGTAAGGGCTCTCAACTTGCCACATATGTTGCAAAATGCATCGATAACGAAATTTTGATGTACATCCGCGCCAATAAAAAGCACCGAAGCACGGTTTCTCTTTCCGAGTCGGTGGGCGTTGATAAGGAGGGAAATGAAATAACGCTCATGGAAATTCTGCCCGCCAAGGACGACAGTATGTTCGGTAAAATAGAAAACGGGATAATGATGGAGCGCGTCATGGAGGTCACGAAAAAAGCGCTGGGCAAACGTGAATATACGATAATTTGTCTTCGCTACGGACTGGAGGGCGAGCGAGTCCATACTCAGCTGGAGGTTTCTAAGATTCTGGGAATATCTCGCTCGTATGTTTCGCGCATTGAGAAAAAGGCGGTGGAAAAGCTTTCCAAGGAGCTGAAAAAGTAGTTTGTCATACTATTCTTGAAAGTTGTTCGGTTATGTTTTAGCGATGACGGCTTTCTGAAGTCGATTTCATGATAAAAGCGTAGCGATTGCTTTTCGCTTGCAAAACTAAAGCGATTGTGTTATAATTGTCAGGCAAGATAGTCGGACGGTTGCGCGGCTCTGCCGTGAGGAAAGTCCGAACACCACAGGACAGGATGCCGGCTAACTACCGGTGAAGGCAACTTTAAGGAAAGTGCAACAGAAATAAACCGCCCGCGCTTTTTGCGCAGGCAAGGCTGGAAAGGCAGGGTAAGAGCCTACCGCGCCCGCGGCAACGCGGGCGGCAATGTAAACCCCATCCGGTGCAAGATGTGAGGAAATTCGGTTGTCCGCCGTTCCTCCTATATCGCTTGACCGTATCGGCGACGATGCGGCTAGACAGATAACCGCCCAAGACAGAATTCGGCTTACAGATTATCTTGCTTTTTTTGAATTTTATGACCGCAAAACAGACCGCGGTCTTTTTTTGTGAAATACACCCGGCAGAGGGGTAAATATACGTTTACAAAGGAGAAAACAGGAGCATAATTATACCAAAAAATCACTTGGAGATATTATGCTTTATTTAGCTGTCGTTTTCGCGTTTTTACTGCTGCTTGCCGCAGTGCTTGTCATAGCCTTAAGTCCCGCTCCCATGCCGGATTTTACGCTTAAGGCTCCGGCGGGAGAAGAAAAGCTCAGGCTTAAGGTGCTGGAGCTGGCAAAAAACAGCCGTGAATATCGATCCGGAGGGACGGGGCTGCCTATAAGAGTTTTAAGAAAGCGGCTTAACGCTGCTTACTCTGTTTTAAAAAAGAAGAATGAAGCGGGCTTAAAACTCAGCGATTATGAGTGCGCATTGTTCGATAATTTCAGAAAAATTCAGGAGATTACTGAAAGTCTTTACTGTTCAAGAGCCGAATTTACCGATCTTCCTCACGTGGACGGACTCCCCAGGCTTTATAAATTGTCTGAACTTATGGTAAAACATTGTGACGGCTACGTTACCGAGGATATTGTTAAAAACGTCGTTTCGCTTTTCAATTCGGAATGTCCTTTGCTTTTTGACGAGGTTAAATGCTTCGGCGCTGTGTTCGCTTACGCGCTTACTGAATTTATAACGATTTACGCGTCAAAGTTAACGACGCTGTTTTTCCGCTATGAAAAAGGAATGCGCGACGCCGCTCGGGAGCGGGTGGACGTGCGTTTTTTGCGCAGTATGGGCTATGTTGCCGCGTTGTATTCAAATGCGGGCGATAAGCTTAAAAATCAGCTGCGTAAGCTGTGTTTGGACAACGGCTTTGACGTCAGCGACCGAATAGACGGCTTCTATTCGTTTACTGCTCTTTACAACGTTTCCGTGTCCGCAGCGGTAAAAACCATGTATTCTCTTTCGGAATGGATGAGCGACGAGTTTGTGCTTTCATTGTCTCCTATCGACGAATATTTTTTAAGCTGCGACGGGCTGGATTACGGTTCGGATACTTTGACTACGCGCAGACTTTATTTATCCAAAGTGGCGGAAAAAGCTTTGAAAAGCGGCCGCAGCGAACTATCCGTAGCGGCGGAGGCGTCCGCGCGCGCATCTGCCGAAAAACGCAGTCTGGCTTATTTTCTTCTGCCCCGAGAAAGGGGAAGAGCGTTCATGCGGCTGTTCATCTTTATACAGTTGTTGTTTGCCGCGGGAATTTCAGCAGCTGTGTATTTTGTCGCTCCGGTTTTTAAAATTGCGGCGGCGTTGCTGTCCGCGCCGATCTCATTGATGACTGCAAACAGAATAGTAAGCTTTTTTTCGGCGGCGGCCGCACAAAAGCGCACTTTGCCGTACCGCGATATAAAATCCATTCCCGATACGGTTGGTGCAAATATCGTTTGCTCCAGACTCATTGCGTCCAAGGCTGAGGCCGAGGAGGCTGTATTTATGCTGGAATGCGCGGCGCGCGCCAATCCTGACAGGCGGTTTTCTTATACGCTTTTGATTGATCTGCTTAGCTCAGACAGCGAAACCTCGCCTGAAGACAGGGAGATTCTTGACGCTCTTGATAGCTCTTTTTCCGGTTTAAAAGGAGACAGATTTAATCTTCTTGTAAGAAAACGCAGCTTCTTGAAAGAGAAAAAACGTTATCAGGGCAGGGAAAAGAAGCGCGGAGCGCTGTTGGATTTAAACGGGCTGATTTTACGCCGCGAAACTTTTCCGTTCAGGCTTATCAAGGGCAGCACTTATTCTAAAAAGTATGTAATAGCTCTTGACAGCGATACGCTGCTGAATCTGTCTCTTATACACATCTCCGAGCCCACGAGACGGAGCTACATCT
>USBU01000066.1 GCA_900553005.1 uncultured Eubacteriales bacterium
CCGTAAACGCCGTAAGCCGTCACCTTATTTAACGTAAGATCAACGTTTCCGCCGGCAATCAGCATTCCGTAAGCAATCTCGCCGCCGACAGCGTTATATCCGGTATCGCTGCCTATAGCGCCGTTTTCAATCTTTACGGTCAGCTTGCTGCCCGACTCTTTGTTGTCGGCAGTAGTGCTTCTTAAATCGAGTCTGTAATCGAGTCTGTGTTCGTTGAGATTGAGCGTAACGTCCAGATCGCCCGCGTCAGCGCGCAGCGTCAGGAAAGCGTCGCCCTCGGCCGCAACAATGTCGTCGCTGAGAATGATCGTATCTCCGTCCTTTGCGTTGGCGAAAGCATCCTTGATATCAGCCTCGCTTGAAACGTAAATATCGCGTATATCTACGGTAACGCTGACCTTGTTTATGCTTACGCCCTTGCCGACCACGTAGAAAGAGTAGTCCAGCTCAAACGTGCCGTTATCCTCGAAAGTCGCGCCGTACTTGGGATAATACATCAGTCCGAAACCGCCGTTTACCGCGTCGGGATAGGTAAAGCCGTAGCTTACCGTCTTTACTCCGTCCGCAGACGTAATGACCTTTTTGGTAACGATCATATCGTCCTGAGCCGCGTTGTCATAGCTTAAGACAAATGCGTCGGTACCGTTTTTCAAAGTATAATCGAAACGCTTGCCGACCTGTATATCGGTAACGTTTTCAATCAGGCTGCCGCCGTTGCCCTTAACGGCAGGCGTAACGGAAAGTATGTCGGGCATTTCGCCTTCGATAACGTAGGAATAACCTGTAAACACAACGCGCGAAGAGGTCGTGTAAGTTTCGGCAGCAAGCGCGACGGCGGATACGTAAACAACCGATTCGACATCATCGTAATACCACACGGGCGCCTTTACGAACGTATTGTTGCCTATGGAAAGCTTCATCTCGTCGGAAGCGTAGTAAGCGGTGCCTCCAAGCGTAAGAACGGTGTTTTCAAACGCGGTTTTACCCAGCTTGACGTAGAACTCGAACGAGGGATAATCGGCTTTGATCTGCTCGACGGTCAGCTCGCCCTTATTAACGTATTTATTGTAAACGCCTCCTATGCTCTCGGCCGCTTCAGTCGCGTCGGCAATGAGATTTTCGTTGACGCTGACGGGCGCAAGCGGCATTTCGATTACTTCGCCGTCCGCATTGTAAACGGTATAGCTGCCGCCGGCCAGCTTCACCGCGGCTTCGATTTCCGCAAGGAAAGCGTTGTCGTTGGTGCCGCTGTCAAGGATTGCAAACTCGTGTCCGCTTTCATCGACAAACTTAGCGTTATTGAGCGTAAGGTCAAAACCGTAATCTCCGTCCACGCGGATAAACGTCTCTCTGTTGCCGTTTTCAGCCGAAACGTCCGAAACAAATACGGAAACGGTAGAATTGTCAATCGTCAGCTTGCTGTTTTTAATTACGGTTAAATCGAACTGCTTATAGAGGTCCGCATTGAAAGTAATGGCCGAAAAATCGTTGGTGGGGCCTTTTTGAGTCTGTATTCCGCGCACAACGCTTTCGTCCGTCAAAGCGATTTCCACACCCGACGACCAGATATTAAAGCCCGTCCAGCCGTAAAGCTGAGTGTTGCTTACGTTTATCGAACAAGCTCCGTAATAATAAGGATTGCCCAGTCCGTCTTCCAAAGACTTGCCCGTAACGTTGATAACGTACTTAAAGCCTTTTATGTTGCTGTTTACGACATCAAGCTTTCCGTTTTCAAAATCGAAAAGGCTTATACCTCTGCTGTCATCGCCGGCGCTGTTATACCAGATATTTTCATAATCCTCGCCGAGATAAATATTACTGTCGGTAACCTTTAACGAAGCTCCCGTGGCGTCGTCGCCCATGTAAGCGATACCGCGTATATTCTTGGCTTCGGCGCTCATATTGATATCAACGCCGTCCGCGATAACCGAACTTGCACCGTTATACGCGATCGCAATGGCCACACGGTTATTTTTATCGCCGTTAATAGTTATGTCATGGAATTCCGCGCTGACCGCAGCGACGTTGAACGCAGTATTATCCGCCGCGGAATTGGTAACGTTGAATACCGCGCCGTTGCCGTTGATAACGGCGGGGCTGACGATATCCATCTGTTCTACTACCGAATAAGTGCCGGCGATAAGATTTACCGTCATGCTCTTGACCTGAGCGGCCAAAGCCAGCTTAAGCACGGTAGTATTGACTTCAGTAAAGTTTACGATATAATTTTTCTCGGAATCGAATACGGTATCGGAAGAAATATCGTCCGAGGAGAGCACCACGGTGTCCGCGCCGACCTCCACAACCGTAACGCTGTCGGCAATTACGCCGTCTTCTTCTGCCGCGATCTGCGCGCCGGGATGTTTTACAAGCGTAACGTTTCTGATTTCGCCGCGCACGGTCGCCTTACCATAAACGTCAAGCACAAGCCCGTTGCCGTCGAAAACAACGCCGTCTTCAACGATGAACTCGGAATTGCTCTTTATCGAATAAGCCTTATCCGTAAGAGTAATGTCGCCGGCAATCGCCACTGTGCCGCCCTCGATGCCGTCGCCGCCGTCGCGGTTATAAGCAAATATACTGCCGAACACAACGTACTTATATCCGACGGGAGTTCCGTCATCGCGTACCGACCAGTTATAATTTCCGTAAAGGATGTACTGATCCAGTCCTTCTGTATTCTCAAAAACGTTGGCTTTGTAAATCGCTTCGTCGTCAAGCCCGATATAACCGTAGACTAATTTGCCGCCCGAAACGTAGTTGGTAGTTACCTGTATAGCCGTGGCTATAGTCTTGGTCGCGTCGCTATACTGCGGATACGCGCCGAACGTATTGCCCTCTACGACGAACTTTGCCGTCGAGACTGAATCGGCAGCCCTTGAAAGCTGCAGACCGCTGGGCGAATTGCTGACGTTTGCCGGAGCGGGATCGATAAGGTGTATATAGTTGCCGGTAAGCGTAAGTCCGCCGTCGCCGACCACTATCGCGCCCTTAGTATCCTTGGTTGTGTCCGCATTGTAAACGCCGTTGTGCACGATTTCAAGATTCTTTATCACGGCCACGTCGCTGCCGTCGGACACGCCCTTGATAACGATACTGAAGCCGCCGTAAACCACGGGCTTTTTACCATTGTCACTTATGCCTTCAATCGTAATCGCTTTGGTAATCTGATACTTGATATTGCCCTCGTCTTCCTTTATGTCGGCATATATTCTGATAACGTCGCCCGTTTCGGCCGCTTCTATCGCCTCTTTGAGCGCAGCATAACCGATTTTGCCCTCTATACGGACGGGAGCAAGTTCAACGCCGTCGATAGCGGTCTTTGCAGCGGCCACGGCTTCAGCCACCTTCTCCTTGCTGTCTGCGGCGGCAATTTCCTCAGCCGCATCCTCGATATAAGAAGCGATCTTAAGCCAATCTGCGGCAGTGTAATTGCCCTCGCCTTTTTCATCTGCATATGCTTTCAGCTCGCTGTTTGCCTTTTCTATGACGTCAGCTTTCTTTTCCACGGCATCGATAGCAGCCTCCGTATCAGCGATTGCTTTATCGACCGCGGCGGTATCCGCAGCTTCGTCGATCGCCGTCTTTCCGCTTGTTACATAGCCCTGAATGTCACTCCATTCCGCCGCGTAATAATCCGACTCAACAAGCGCGGACAGGATTCCGTCAAGCGCATTTTTCTTCTCCGTCTTATATGCCTCAAGCTCCTCGGCAATGGTTTTTACTTCATCGATTGCCGTAAGCGCATCCGTCTTAATAGCGTCGATCTGCGCTATATTATCTACCGTAACGGCTTCAATATCCGCTTTAGCCTCGGCCGCCTTATCCGTAATCGCTTTCCAATTTGCATCGGAATAATCCGCACTGCTAAGCGCCGCTACCGCTTCCTCGATTGCCTTTAACGCCGCCGCCTTAGCCTCGGCAAGTTTTTCACTCTTGGTCGCGACTTTGTCTATTGCCGCCTTTGCTTCCGCAACGGCGTTATCTACCTCGGTCTTAGATTCAGCGGCTTCGATTGCGCCGTTGCCGGCGGTTACCGCAGCCTCGACTTCGGCCTGCTCGGTCTCGTAATAATTATTTTTATCAACGTAAGCGCTAAGCTCCGCCTTTGCAGCCGTCACAATAGAAGACCTTGTTTCTACCGCGTCGATGTCCGCTTTAGCCGCAGTAAGCGCGCTGTCGACAGCAGCTTTATCTGCCGCTTTGTCAATCGCTGCCTTTCCGCTGGTCACATAACCTTGAATCTCTGTCCAATTGTCAGAATAATAGTTACTCTGTCCTTTATCCGCAGCGTATTTTTCAAGCTCAGCCTTCTTCTCAGTCTTGTACGACTCAAGCTCTTCGGCCTCTTCCTGCGCTATGGTCTTAACCGCGTCGATATCGGTTTTAGCCGCAGTAAGCGCGCTGTCGACAGCAGCTTTATCTGCCGCTTTGTCGATCGCCGTCTTTCCGCTGGTCACATAACCCTGAAGCTTTGTCCAGTTGGCGGTTGAGTAGTTATTCTGTCCCTTGTCCGCAGCGTATTGTTCAAGCTCAGCCTTCTTTTCAGTCTTGTACTCGGCAAAGGAATTATCAACAACCTCGTCGGCAACAATGTCGCCGCCGACCGAACCGTTGTTCGTTACCTTATCGCCGGTCACCGAACCCTCGACAACGGCGCCTTCGCTAACCGTAATTTCCGCTCCGCCGGCGTTGACCGAATCGGCGGTGCCAGACTGAATATTTATTTTGGTGGGAATTTCGTTATTTTCCGGAGTGGAAATGACTACGCCATCCGCGCCCTCCGCAACGTCAATGGCGACAACGCCCGCAACGGCGACGCTGGCCTCGGCAACGATATTGACCGCGGTCTCCTCCGCTTTGTTCTCAATGACGACCTTTTCCGCACCGGAAGGTACAACGACTCTTGCCGATTTTGTTCCCCCCCCCGCGGAATTATCCTCTAAGACGACGCGTCCTTTGGAAACCGTCATAGCGGCGTCAACCTGCTCGTTGTCGCCGTTAACGATTATTCCGTTGAAAATAAAGGTATGGTCGGACACGGCGATTTTGAAATCGTCGGCAGTATAACCGTCCTTAAGAGTAACGTTGGCATTCCAGGTGACGGTAGCGTTTACTGCGTCGATTTCAATCTGATGCGCCTTGACTATCTCCCGCGTAAAAAGCGAATTTTTACCGTCGCCGACATACATCTCGCCCGCTTCGTCCGTCCTGATCGTAAACTTGCCGTCAACTATGACGTTATAATTGTTCATCTCCAGGTCGAACAGCTTATTTGCCGTCCAGTCTCCGGAAAAAACAATATTATTTTTAAGCACGATTGGCTTGTCAATATCGTCGTTTACAGCGCGTTCAAGCTCCGCGGCGGTGCTTACATACGTAGGCGCCTTGCGGTTGGCGTTGCTGATAAGCACTGCGCCGGTTACGATACCGGCAATTACCAGTATCGCGCCGACTATAACGCCGATTAAGAGATTTTTCATTCTCTTTGTCATGATTTTATTTACCTCCGATTCTGCTTTATATTATATTTATTTTTGAGTTTTTTCCGCCTGCTTGAGTCTGCGGGCATTCTCCCGCTCGACCTTAGTTTCCAGTCTTTCGCGTCTGGCCTCAAAGCCGCTGCTTCTTACGTCGTACAGTCCGCGCTCTATCGCCTTATCGCAGTAATCCAGCGCTTCCTTATAATCCTTGCGGGAAGAATATATCGAAATAAGCTTTTTCACCGACGGAACTCTGACTTTATGCACGTCGACAACGTTAAACTTGTAATCGATATCGTCTTTAAGAAGGACTATACACTTGCTTACAAGCGACGGATCGTCCTTTCTGTAATAATAAAGAGCGTTTACGTATTTCATCCTCAGCTTGCTCAGCTCCTCGCCGTTTTTTCCTCGCTTATATTTATTGTATAAAAGCGTATAAATCTCGGCGTTGAAAACTTTTTTGAACCGTATGCTGTTTTTGAAGAAATCGGTCAGAAATTCGGATTCGGATTCGTAATCCCTGACGTCCTTCATCGTGCTGAAAAAGCCGAAATCGCGCTCGACTATATATCTGGCAAAAAGCGCGGCGGACTCTGGCGACAAATCGGCAAGAATTTTGTCAATAAACTCGGGTATTTCCTTTTCGTCCAAAGTTACGGCCGCCTCGGAAACAGCCAGCGCGGTTATTTCTCCGCGTTCGTCGTCGGTACTATCCGTCTCAGGCTCGGCAACTGCCTCATCCACACATTCGGCATCGCTCTTATCTATGTATTCCGCGATAACCTCCTCGGCCTCCGCCTCGGACGCTTCCTCGGGCGCGTCAGCCGTAAAAGCCTCGTTTCCGAACAACGTATCCCCATCATTTTCGGTAATTTCGGCTTGCTCAGACGCTTTTAAAGGCTCATCCGCAACGTCGGGGGCTTCATCCGACAGCGAATCGTCCTCCTGTAAATCGGGCTGTTGGGCAGGCTCTATGTCGCCCGTCTCGGCGCCGTCCTCTAACGCCTTGTCTTCATCGGTATCGGCGCGCCCGCTTTTCACGTATCTGACCACGGAAAACGCAATAATCGCAATACCGATCGCACAAAGAACGGCCATAAGCACCGCGCCCGTAACGACGCCGTTTCCCGCTCCCGCATACGCTGCCGCAAATAATAATTCTGTCATAAGCTTCTCCTTCGATTCGGTCCGACTTTACCGGCAGACGCGCGGGGGACCGCCGCATATTTTCATCCGCCTGAACTTTAACGAATTTTTTGCCCGCAATGTTTATTTTATGCACGCAGACAAAAACTATTTACGGTGTAGTAAATAATACCACACACTCCCCTGTCTCTTATACACATCTCCGAGCCCACGAGACGGAGC
>USBU01000067.1 GCA_900553005.1 uncultured Eubacteriales bacterium
AAAAAATCAAGGGTTTTTTTATTTTTATTTTTTATGCCTGTCCCCAATTACCCGCAACTCTTTTATTTAAAATTTTACAACTCAGGATTTGACCTTCAGCGTCCGTAAATAAGCCTTTCGCTCTTCGGTTATCCGGCGGGATTCGACGGCTTTTTGTATAGCTTTGTTATGAACGAACGGAGATAAACAATTTTCCTTCAGCGCGGCCGAAGCCTCGTCGTAAAACTTAACAAGCATGACGGAAAGTCCCCAGGCAAGAGCCATATCCGTATAATACTGTCCCTGAACGATTTTTTTGTAGATTTTCAAAGCTTCGGAAAAATATTTTTCGTCCAGGTAAAAGTCCATCAACATTACGGCTAGAAAACGCTTATAAAATTCGCCCTCGTGACAATAAAGCGACCGAAAAGAATCAAGGAAAAAAGCTCTGTTGCGCCGGACGGCGGTAAGCGAAGCCGTTATACAGTCCACATGAGCCCAGTTGTCAAACGCCGGCAAAATGAATTCCAGTCCGTTCTTGACTTTTTCCGCGTCTTTAATCCTTCCAAGACAAAAGCCATACGCAAGCACCTCCTCGAACGAATCGAAATTTTTTGCTGCCAACGTTTCCGCCAGATCGGCCTCTGAGGCCGACGCAATAAGCGCGCGCAGCTCGGGGACGCGTATGCCCTCTATCCTGTAACCGGTAAAAATCAGTTTTTTCTGAAAAACGGCATAGCCTGCGTCAGCCATGCCGTTCATCCTACCGCGTATCGCACCCTGCATAATTTAAGCTGAAAGCTCCTCTATCTTTGCAACCAGCTCGTCGACAGTATCAATTCTTATATCGTCGGGAAACGTAATACCGAATTTTTCCTCGATAGCCATAACAAGCTCCACCTTATCGAGCGAATCAAAACCGAGATCGGAAAAGCTGTCGCCGGGCTTAAGGCTGCCTTCGCCGCGATAATCTGCAACGATTTTATTAAGCTCAGTCAAAATGTCCATTATATCCTCCGTGACAAATAATTTTCAGGTTAAATTATATCAAATAATTCCTTTGTTTGTCAACGGGACGAATAAAGTTTACTTTACCGGCAAAACGTTTCCTTCTGCCGCTAATTATTCAGCGTTTGCGGTTTTTTAAAATATGCCGCTCGATAAAGGGCAATTCCGACCGCTTTATCCGTTATCGGCTAGCTTTAAAGCCTAACTGGCATAAGAATCGCCTTGTCAGGAAAATCCCCGTAATTTTTACAGATTTATCGCGCACAGTAATGCGCCTGTAATTTATTAAAGCTCTGTCCGCAGCCTGAAGAAAAACGACGGCGATAAACGCCGCCAGAGCTGTATATATTACGGGTCCGGCCTTAAAAACCGACTAAAGACGCCGAACGCCTGTTATTAGCCGCGTCATTCTTTCGGCGGCGCAAACGGATCTTCTTCCGATAAAGAATATTTGGGAACGCGTACCTTTTCCAGATAGCGCGCCAAGCTTACGCTGTCGTTTACGTCGTCCGGCACATAAACCGCGCTTCTCAGCTTATGCCAGTCGTAATGCGTATCCCCGCCGCATGTGACGATAAGCCCGTTGTCTGCCGCAACCGACAAAACCTCTTTTTCGCAGGAGGTGCAAAAACCCACGCAACCGTTTATTTCCAGTCCGTCCAAAAGACTTACGTCCTTGAGCGAATGCTGCTGCTCCGTCCTGAAGGGATGCGCCTGCACCACCAGAACGCCGTTATCGCGGCAAACAGCATGCAATTCCTTTAAATCGAGATCGCACAACATGGGAGAGGTTCTTAAAAAGCCTTCAGTAACGCCTATAAGAATATAGTCCGCGTAATTTTGCGCCAAAAATTCGGCCGAATACCGATCGCGGCTATATTTGCAATAAGGAGCGAAAAGAGTAACCTCCGCGCCTAAAAATACCTCCAGCCCTCGCTTTGCTCCTTCTGAAAGCATTTCCCTGTACGCCGCAATATAAGCTTCCAGCCATTCCTTTTCTTCGACGCCGTTTCTTTCTATATACGACCTGCTGTAATGATTGGTAAGCATTACAGCCTTAAAGCCGCAGGCAGCGTACTTTTCCGCAGCGGCCTCCGCCGTCAGACGCGAACAGACGCTGATCGGCGAGGTATGAAAATGTGTTTCCAGCTTTTTCATTTCTCGCTGTCAATCACCTCCTGAACTTCCTTCAGCGACGGTATGCTTACCGCCGCTCCCTCACGGGTAATGGTGATAGAGGAAGCTACGGCGGCAAATTCCGCCGCCTCCTTAAGGGTTTTGCCCTCGCTGAGCTTAAGAGCGCACGCACCAACAAACGTATCGCCTGCGGAGGTTGTATCCACCGCCTTTACCTTACGCGCGGGAATATAATCGATATTCTGTCCTTCCGCAACTGCCGCGCCGCGCGCACCAAGCGTTACTATGACCTTTTTAACGCCCAAAGAATACAATTTTTTTACTGCCAGAGCCAGCTCCACGTCGCCCGACGGGTTTACGCCGGTAAGAATCTCCGTCTCGCTCTCGTTCGGCGCGATGACGTCCACGTTCTGCATAAGGCTTTCGGAAAGAGCGACGGCCGGAGCCGGATTAAGAATTACCGTCATACCCTTATTTTTTGCGGCGGCCGCGGCATACTCAACGATTTCAATCGGAATCTCAAGCTGCATAATGAGAATATCTCCCGGACAGGCGTCCTTAAGCCCCTGATTGACGTCCACCTCGCACACGCAGTGATTAGCGCCCTTATAAAGTATTATGCGATTGTCGCCGCCCTCGACTATAATCATGGCCAATCCGCTGCTTGTTTCAGTTTCCGTAACGCAGGAAACGTCCACGCCGAAAGCTGACAGGTTTTCCTTAAGCGCGCGCCCGTTGGCGTCACGCCCCACTTTGCCTATCATTTTTACGGCTCCGCCCAGCTTGGCAATGGCTACAGCCTGATTGGCGCCCTTACCGCCGGGATTTATATAGAATTTATCAGCGGAAAGCGTTTCGCCGTTTTTAGGTAAATAAGGAACGGTCATGACCATATCCATATTGATACTGCCCAAAACATATATCATAAATATTACCTCCGATATCGATAAAAATTATTTTACCTCGTTCAGCTCCTTGCGCTTTGATTGCGAGCCCGTCGGGTTTTTAATGGAGAACGCAATATTGATCAGATGGTCCGCAATGCGCTCCAGGCCGGATATGGCGGCAAAGAAATACGTGCCGCGCTCCACCGCGCAGTCGCCGGAATTGAGTCTTTCGATATGACTGGCGCCAAGCGAATCCTTCATCGCGTCAACTTCCTCCTCTATGGAAGCTATACGCTCCAATACGATATAATCGCGGTGTGAAAACGCATGTACGCTTAAATCGAACATATTATCCACCTTATTATACATCTGGGCCAATTCCGCCACAGCCGCTTCGGAAAAATCCACGTTCTCTTTTTCCATTTCCTCGGCCTGCTCCAAAAAGTTTTCGGAATGATCTCCTATACGCTCGATATCGCTGATAACGTGGTGATAAGCGCCTATCAGTTTTTCGTCGGACTCGGACAACGACAGAGATGCCAATTTGATAAGATACCTGGCGATAGCGTGATAGGTGTGATTGATTCTGGCTTCGTTTTCGGCCACTTTGTCTTTATTTACGTAATCGCGGGTTATAAGCGCGTTGACGGAAAGAGAAAGATTTTCCTTTGCAAGCTCGGCCATAAACAGAATTTCCTTTTGGACCTGAGCAACTGCAATAGGAGGCGTATGCAAAAGCCTGTCGTCGATATATTTAAGCTGATAAATCCTTTCCTCCGGCTTGGGCTTATCCTTGATTATCAGCTTGGCAAGCTTTACAAGCTGTTTTATAAACGGCAGCAGCATCGCGGTTGTAATAATGTTGAAAGCGACGTGGAACCATGCGATTTGCATCTGAGGATTGGAAAACACGGAAGACAGCAAGCCTACGACATACGGTCCTAAAAGCCACAGCACAACGGTAAATACAATCGTACCGGCAAGATTGAACAACAGATGAATGAGCGCGGTGCGCTTGGCGTTGGTGGTGGTTCCTACCGAGGCTATCACCGCGGTTATACAGGTGCCTATATTGGTACCGAGCACTATAAAAAGCGCGTTACCGACGGACAACGCCCCTTGCCCGACCATGATTATCAGCAAGCCTGTGGCCGCCGAGGAGCTTTGAATCAACGCGGTGAAAAGCGTGCCGACAAGTATCAGCAGAAGCGGAAATTCAATGGCGGCAAACATATTGCCGAACATGTTTTTAATTTCCGAATTGCCAAACGCTCCGCTCATCGCGTCGAGTCCGACAAACAGAAGGCCCAAGCCGCAAAGCACTCCGCCCGCTTTTTTTACGGAATCATTTTTAAAAAACATCATCATGACTCCGACAAACGCAAGCACGGACGCGTACAGCGACACGTTAAACGCTGAAAATGAAATAATGATGCCGGTTACAGTAGTGCCTATATTGGCGCCCATGATGATTGCCGTCGCCTGCGTAAGCGTCATAATTCCCGCGTTTACAAAGCCGATGACCATAACGGACGTCGCGGACGAACTTTGTATGATTGCCGTAACCGCCGCGCCTACGCCCACGCCCGCAAAACGGTTGTCGCTGATACGGCTGAACAACCTTTTCATGCCCTTGCCCGCGCTGCGCTCCAGTCCGTCGCTCATCATTTTCATGCCTGCCATGAAAACGCCGCAGCCGGCCAGAAGCATAAGTATGCTGTTAAAAATTGCCATAAATTATTCTCCCGATTCTTAAACTCTAAATACTCTTTCGTACCGGAAACGGCAATGGCGCCGGACGATAAAATTCGTCATAAATCGCACAATTACCTATTTTAATTATAGCTTGTAAACCTATTAAAGTCAACCTTAAAACCGCAGGATTTTTTTATTATTCCGGCGCGTCAGCCGTTATTTACGGGCGAATCATTATTGCCGCCGGGCAAACGCAACGAGTGCGGCAATCGGTACGCATACAAAACCCGGAAAAAAACGACCATTTTGATTTATCCGACTGAATATTTAGCGTTTGCATAATTTATACTATAGATACACGGAGGTAAAATAAAAAATGAGCAAAAAACCAAAAAACGGCACGTGCGCAAATTCGCATTCGCCGAATAAAAGCATGGAGCGTAAAATAACCGACGTAGTGGTTCACGAAAGCGATATGGCCGAGTCCGACAGCGCCCCCTACCGAAACATGGCCGAATACAAAATGGTGCCTAAGGACGACGACAACGGGACGTTTTCATCGTCGAGAAGCTGAGTAAAAAATAAACCGATTTGATTTCCGCGCTTTACCAGCGCGGATTTTTTTTAAATTTACGCGCCGATATATAAGCGTCGGCAAACCGCAAGTCTAGCTGAGCGCACCCGTCCTCAACAATTATTTCGGTAAAAGTTGCCCGGTAAAACGTATATCCGATTTATCGTCAACTCAAAACAAAATTATCGTCGGCAACGTTTGACTAAAACCGAAACACGCGTTATAATAAAAGCGCTGCAAAACATAAAGGAGCGAATTGTCATGAGCGAATGCACACACAACTGCGAAACGTGCGGCGAAAACTGTTCGGAAAGAAAATCTCCGGAAAGTTTTTTGGAGAAACCGCACGAGCTTAGCAACATCAAAAAAGTAATAGGAATCGTCAGCGGTAAAGGCGGCGTCGGGAAATCCTTGGTAACCGCCCTTTGCGCCGTAACTGCCGAGAGATGCGGCTATAAAACCGCGATACTCGACGCGGACGTTACGGGTCCGTCCGTGCCAAAAATGTTCGGACTAAAGGAAAAAGCCAAGGGCACCGAGCTGGGACTAATGCCTGTCACGACAAAAACGGGATTAAAAGTCATGTCGCTTAATCTGCTTACCGAGAACGAAACGGATCCGGTCGTTTGGCGCGGGCCCGTCATCGCCGGCGCGGTCAAACAGTTTTGGACCGACGTAATATGGGGCGACGTGGATTTTATGTTTATCGATATGCCTCCGGGAACGGGCGACGTGCCGCTGACGGTGTTTCAGTCAATTCCGCTTGACGGAATAATCGTGGTATCCTCTCCCCAGGAGCTTGTCGGCATGATCGTCGAAAAGGCCGTCAAAATGGCTAAAATGATGAATGTCTCTATCCTTGGAATCATTGAAAACATGAGTTATGCGCTGTGCCCCGACTGCGGTAAGCATATCGAATTATTCGGAAAAAGCCATATAGAGGAAACGGCAAAGAACAACGGCCTGTCCGTCATCGCCAGACTGCCCATAGATCCAAAGCTTTCGGGCGCATGCGACGCAGGTCTTATCGAGCTGTTTGTCGGCGACTGGCTGGATAAGCTTCCGGAAATTTTGGACAAGCTTGACGGCAAAAAGAAAAAATAAGACAACGGGTTTATTCGGTCCGCATATAACGTATGCGGGCAGAAAATATTTTCAGGAGGAAAAAGAACATGGATAAGTACGTTTGCAATATCTGCGGATACGTTTACGACGAAGCAGAGGGAGATCCGGACAGCGGAATTGCGCCCGGAACAAAATGGGAGGACGTCCCCGAGGATTGGGTCTGCCCGATGTGCGGCGTCGGCAAGGACGACTTTTCATTGCAGGCTTAAAATTGCATAAAGCTGAAAACATACGCGGCTTTTTAATAAGGCCGCGTATGTTTTATCGTTAAACTCGATTTTGCGCATTATAGAGCGCAAAATATGAAAGAAGCCTTTAATAGCTGTCTCTTATACACATCTCCGAGCCCACGAGACGGAGCTACATC
>USBU01000068.1 GCA_900553005.1 uncultured Eubacteriales bacterium
CAGCCGGACAGCACCGGCCAAAGTTTTGTTTTTTTATCATTCCGCACCGGCTCCTCGGCAGCAACGTAGCTTTTATCCCGATTCAGCTTTTTAGAGGCCAGTCCGTAACCTGCGCACCACAGTACGCCGGATACGGCTGCAAAAATGCCGGAATACAAAAATACGCTTTTCCAACCGGGACCGTTTAAAATAAGAGGAATAATCAGGTACAGAGCCACTGTCGCGGCGTTTGCGGTAACAGCCACGGCCACTATCCCCGCGGTGCACTTTTCGGGCGAAAGTCTGTCTGAAAAAATCCTGACCAGCGGCGGCCACAGCATAGCCTGAGCAAAACCGTTTACAGCCCAGACTGCGGCATAATAAACAACCGAATTGTACAACGGAAATATAAAATTACACGCTGACCCTACTATAATTCCCGTTAATATTATCAGATTGGGTTTAAGTCTGTCGCCGAGGATTCCGCTTAAAATCTGCCCGACGCCGTATGAAAAAAACAGAGCCGTGCCTATAACGCCGGCCTGCGTTTCAGTCAGAGCGGTCACGGAAACTATATTTGCCATGGATACGGTATAGCTGTAGCGCATAACATACGAAGAAAAATAAACCATGCAACCGAGCGCAATCAAAAGATTGCTTATCGCGTCATGACCGGATTTACCGGCCGAACAGCCTTTCATATACCTCTCCTCCGGACGCAAATACCGCGTCCTCTTCGGCCGCCGCACAGCCGCAAAAATACACGCCGCCAGCCGGCGCAATGCCGGTTAAATGTAAAAAGGCCTGTCTGAAGCAGACCTTTTTCGGGTAAAACCCGACAATTATTTTTCCTCAGATATAAGTCCCAAATCCTTCATGATCTGGCCCAGATCGTCCTTAGGGTTCCACGCTTCTTCAAACGAAAACCCGCTGGCCGAAACACTGTCCTCAGCAAGCGTTTTCGCCGGCTTTTTCTTTTCATCCGAAGCGTCGCTTACGGTCTCCAACCGACTCCTTTCGGCCTCAAACTGCTTTTCGATTTCTTTTACCGCGGCTGTTCCGCCGGAAAAAATATCGTTCATGGCGGCGTTGAATTTTTCCACGGCGCGCAACCCCTCGTCGTCAGGATATCTGTCAAGAAGTCTATTGTAATGCGCCTGCCATTTTTCATGAAAAACTTTGAGCTGTGTCATTTCCTCACGGTAACGCGAGGCGGCAAGCTTTTCGATTTCATCCGCCTTTGCCACCGCGTTGAGTATTGCCGTAGAAATAAGCTCGGTTTTGGATTTAAAGGCCGCAAGCTGTTTTTCCTTTTCGATAAGCTCGTTTTTCATCTGAAAAATTCTGTTCTTCTGGTCGGCCAGCTTGCTTTCGTATTCGTTCTTAAGCGCGAATACGTACTCATCTACTTCGGATTTTTTATATCCTTTTTTCTCGGTATCGAATTTCATTTTCTACCTCCGCCGGCTTCGCCCAACAACAGCTTTTGCTTAAGCGCGTACAGCCCGTCCGACAAATCCACCTTGTATATATGCGGATTGTTCAAACGAGTATATTCATCCCAGAAAAGAGACAGCTCTTTTTTCCTGTAATCGGAACTGACGCTGAGCGAAGGGATATCGTATATCAGCTTACCGCCGTCGAATATTTTTACCAGCAGCTCCTTTTTATCGTAATCAGCCAATTCGGTTTTTTTCCAGCGCTCGGTTTCGTGCGTAAGCGTCAGAGGCTTTTCGATTTTTTCATCCTTAAGCGCTATAAGATCGGCAAATGCCTTTCCGCTGTCCTTTTCATAAATACGGTAAACGGTTTTAAAGCCAGGATTTGTAATTTTTTCGATCGAATCGGATTTTTTCAGCCGCGGTACGGCTTTACCGTCGCGCTCGATTTCCGCCAGCTTATAAACTCCGCCGAGCGATGGCATGTCCTCGCTTGTTATCAGCTTTGTGCCTACGCCGTAAGTATCGATGCGCGCACCTTGCGTGTTAAGCGCGTTTACGACGTTTTCGTCGATATCGTTGCTGACGAAAATAACCGCGTCGGAATGACCTGCCGCGTCAAGCATCTGTCTGGCCTTTTTTGAGAGATACGCAAGATCTCCGCTGTCGAGACGTATGCCAAGCGGTTTATGCCCTTCCTTTTTCAACCGGTCGAATACCTTTATGGCATTTGGAATACCCGAGCGCAGCGTATCATATGTATCGACAAGCAGCAGGCACGAATCGGGATAAATATCCGCGAATGCGTTGAACGCGTCAAGCTCCGTAGGATAACTGAGCACCCAGCTGTGCGAATGCGTCCCCTTGGGCGCTATACCGAACATTTTTGCGGCCAGCACGTTGCTGGTAGCAAACGCACCGCCTATTATGCTGGCACGGCTGCCGTAAATGCCCGCGTCCGGTCCCTGAGCGCGGCGCAGTCCGAATTCCACGACTTTACCCTCTCCTGCGGCCGCGGTAACGCGCGAGGCCTTGGTTGCAATAAGCGTCTGATGGTTGATAATGTTTAAAAGGGCCGTTTCTACCAGCTGAGCCTCGATAAGCGGCGCGCGCACTATCATAATAGGCTCCATGGGAAAAACTATCTCGCCCTCTCTTACCGAATATATGTCCCCGGTAAATTTAAGACCTCGCAAATATTCGAGAAAATCATCCGTAAACGTATTCAGTCCCTTCAAATAACGGATATCTTCATCGGTAAATCCCAGATTTTCAATATACTCTATCGCCTGCTCCAGCCCGGCGGCGACGGCGTAATTCATCTGTCCCTTCTGGCGAAAAAACAGATCGAACGTCGCTTTCTCATTGTGAATGCCGCTTTTAAAATAACCGTTCATCATGGTAAGCTGATAGAAATCGGTGAGCATTGTCAGGTTACGTGCGCTTATATTATTCATTATCGTCCTCGCTTTTATTGAGTTTCAAAGCCGTAAAAACAATCATAAGTCCGACAAATACCACCAGAACGGGCACTACCACGCCCCAACCGGCAGCTCCGGAGCTTTCAATCGCAAAAATCCCTGCTATTATACCGAAAAAAAACACAGCTTTAAGATGGTCGCGGTACGACCTTGACATCAGCATAGTAAACAATGAAGCTATCGCCGGAATCGCTATATAAAGCGGATAAAGCTGAGCGTAGGCGAGCGGTGTAAAATTATTGAGATACGAAACGACGGCAGGAACTATGAATGCAAACGACAGCCAAAGCGAAACGGTATTGGTCTGAATTATCGCGGTAGTAAGAAACACCAGTCCGACCGTAAGCAGAATAGTCGGCAACGCGGTATTGGAAACGGTAAGCCCATCTATCAGTCCAAGCCCCACAATAAGCAGAAACACGCCGCACGCCACAGTGTAAGAGCCGGCTATTATATTGCCCGCAAGCTTCTGACCTTTGGTAAGCTCGTAATCGTCACTGTTGTTTTTCATCGTCGTTCTCCGATTCGTTATTTTTGTCGCCCGTTTCGCCGCCGAAATAGTTTTCGGAAAGAGGTTCCTCGGAATAATCGCCGGATTTCTCCCAGTATCTGTCCTCGTCATCCGGCGTTTCGTCGGGCTCGTCATCCTCAGGCTGCTCGGCCGGCTTGAGAGTGCGGCGGTAGAAAATAGATTTTTCATACCCGTAATACTCGTCGGACAGTTTATTTTCCTCTACGAAAAGGAAAGGTTTTTTACCGGCCACCCTTGCGCGGTAAGCATGAACCACTATATAGATTATACCGAAAACAACGATTATGACGCTTACTAGCTGGCTGACGCGGATTACGCCCGGCACCAGCCAAAGGCTGTCGGTCCTCAAACCCTCGATAAAGAAGCGGCCCAAGCCGTACCATATGCAGTACGAGCTGAACACAAAACCGTCAAACGATTTGCGCCTGCCGTTATAAAACCACATAAGTAGCGCAAAACCTATAAGATTCCAGAACGACTCGTAAAAAAACGTCGCCTGAAACCAGCCGGCCGCACCCGTGACCGAATGCGCCGCGTCTATCTTGACCGCATAGGGAAACCACTGCCACGCGGGATCGGTAACGGGATTGCCGTATGCCTCCTGATTGGCGAAATTACCCCATCTGCCTATTACCTGGCCGAGAATTATTACCGTAAACGCAAGATCGGCCATCTGCATAAACGAAACTCTTTCATATTCTTTTTTACGCTTTTGCAGCGCAAGCACGATAAGCGAACCGAGACATGCGCCTATAAGGCCGCCGTAAATCGCAAGACCGGAAAGTCCGCCCTCCAGTCCGATGATTTTTTTAAAAGTCCAGTGCGCGTCGGGATTTGCTATCAAATCGAAAATAATATAATAAAGCCTTGCGCCGACTATTGCGCACGGAATACAGCATATGGAAATATCGAAAACAAGGTCGCTGTAAAAACCCCTCTTTTTTGCCATAAAATAAGCGATGACTATACATATAATCATGCCGCTGCCTATGAGAAAGCCATACCAGTTAAAGCCGCCGGCAGCGAACAGCTTTACGGCGTTTGCACTTTTAACAAAATCAATCAAACCAGCGTACCGCCCGTATTCTTTTATTACGTTTTATTATATATCGGGCGGCGGCATTTGTCAACCGCTTTGCGGCACGCCTACGCCCTGTAAAAGTGCGAATTTTGGCGTTTCCGGCTTATTTTAAGGGCGGTATCCAACAGCAGCGGAACGCCGTCAAATCCGTCCGCGGACTCTATCAGCCGCATAATTTCCGGCTCGCCTGCACCCGAAAGCGGACGGCTTTTTGCGGAATAGTGCGAATTGACGTAACGCTCAACCGCGTCCGACAGCGGTTCGCAGTCAAGCTCGGCAAACTCCTCCTTAATGAGACCTTTGAAAAAACGGACGGAACCGGCTGCGTGAGCGCCGAAAGCCGCCGCCAAATAGCACGGAAGAGCATAACGGACGCCGCACGCGCGTTTGGAAGCTATGCTGCGGAAAAAACCGCATATTCTGCCGGCAAGCTCTGCCCCTCTTTTTAAAATTTCGGTCTCTCGTGAAAAAACGAGACCGCGCGTCCCGACCGCAGGAGAAGTCATGACCGAAGCCTTTGCAACGGCGGCGCCGTATTTTTTAAACTGCGGCACGCGACGGCTTTTAAGCGACAGCCTTTCCAGCGCGGCGGAAAACTCGGTCACGAAACAGCCGTTTCCCGCAATGAACCCTGCGGCGCAGGCTGCCGCGTCTGCGGCCAGCGCGTCAGCGGATACCGCCAGTCTGTCTGCTGTGACAAAAGCCGTCCTGTCATCGCAGACAAGCAGCTCCGACGACAGAATAACATCGCGCAAAAGCGACAGAGCAAAAAGATTTTCCACCGTCAAATAGCTCAAAAAAGCGTTCTCTGATCACAAAAAAGCACCTCCCTTGTCCCCTTTTTTAAATTTTTATTCGGGAGGAAGGCGCGGTAGAACAATGTAATTTAAATTACGGCTTGACGGCGACTACGCCCTGCACGGATCTGTAAACGTCCTTACGTATCAGCTTGCGCTCAATAAGCTTGCCGTCCTTATAATAGGCAAGATAGCCCTCAGACGTGAGCCCCGCCGAGCCGTAGCTAACGCGTTTAGCCTCGCCGGGAAGCATATCCTCGGTAACGTACTTGCATTCGGTGTCGGTTATAATCTTATCGTCCGGAACGGCGCTTCTTGAGATCACCTTGCTTTCCTTGACTATTTTATACGGAAGCTTTAAGCCGTAAATTTCCACTACGGCCGTCGTATCCGTACCGTATGCGCGTATGAAAACCGGACCGCCGCTGTTGTTGGTAAATTTCAAATCGCTGCTTCCCGAGTTTACCATAGCGTCGAACGACGGCGGCACATACGACGGCGGCAACGAATGATTGCGCACGCAGGTAACGGACATATCCGCAAGCAGCGCGCAGTTGTAAAGAGTGGTGGAAGCCTGGCAAACGCCGCCACCGGTGCCGTTTACATACTCTCCTCCGACTATAATTTTAGCTTCCTGAAAGCCGTTGGCCGCGCTGCGTTTTCCCACGGCGGTATTAAAAGAAAATTCCTTTCCGTCGTCAAGCCTCCGGCCGTTAATCTTTGACAGAGCCAGACGAATGTTATGCTTGCGGTTTTCACCGGAGCTTGAATAATCCGTTTTAAAGCTTGCGCGCAGCTGAGTGTACTCCTTCAGCTCTTCGGCAGTGACCGACGGCTTAAGCTCGTCGGCGGCAATCCTGACCTTAGCGGACGGACTCTTTCTCAAAGCGTTGTAAATATCGTAATACAGACGCTGCTCGTTTACGGAATATCCTACCGTTTCTCTTGTTATATAAAACATGGGACGCTCGTAAGGCTTAAAGCTTATGCTTGCATCGACAGCGTCGCGGTTCACATCGGCTATCACCTTATCCACCGTCTTTTCAAGAAGAGGAAAACAGTACAGGACGGCCGCCTTGGGAGACGAGCCTTTTTTCAGGTTTTCCTCAACACACTCAAGCTTTTCAAGATACGGAGCGTTAATGCGCCGCTCGTGAAATTCCGCCGTTACGGTATGATCGGGCGCTGTCAGAGGTTTATCCTCGTAAAGCGCGCTGATCCCGGAAAACTCCATGGATATGGTGACCGGCGTCTCCTCGGCCGAAACGCAGTAAAACGAACCGAATACCATTACTGCCGCCAGCAGCGCAGCCGCCGCAGCCGAAAGCGATATTATGCTGTCTCTTATACACATCTCCGAGCCCACGAGACGGAGCTACATCTCG
>USBU01000069.1 GCA_900553005.1 uncultured Eubacteriales bacterium
CGAGATGTAGCTCCGTCTCGTGGGCTCGGAGATGTGTATAAGAGACAGCTATTTAATAGGTGATTAAATGGATAAGTCTGACCGTGATTATAAATCCGTGATTTTCGAGATAGAAAAGTCGTTTTTATCTCCTTACGCGGCAAAATCATATGAGACCAAAGGAAGGGTAAATCCTATACCCGAAAGTCCCATGCGCACCGAGTATCAGCGCGACCGCGACAGAATAATACATTGCAAAGCGTTTCGCCGTCTAAAGCACAAGACGCAGGTTTTTCTTGCGCCGGAGGGCGATCATTACCGCACGCGTCTGACGCATACGCTGGAGGTAAGTCAGATAGCCAGGTCGATTGCTCGCGCCCTGAGGCTTAACGAGGACCTGACGGAAGCAATCAGCCTTGCGCACGATCTCGGGCATACTCCTTACGGACACGCCGGAGAGCGCGCCCTTAATGATTTTACGCACTTTCAGCATAACGAGCAGTCGCTGAGAATGGTTGACGTGCTGGAATACGACGGAAAAGGAATGAATCTTACTTTCGAGGTGCGCGACGGAATCGTTAATCATACCAGCAAGGGCAACGCCGTTACTTTGGAAGGACACGTTGTCGCCTGGAGCGACCGCATCGCTTACATAAATCACGACATAGACGATGCAATACGCGGCGGAGTAATCTGCGAAAACGATATTCCTGACAAATATCGCCTTAAGTTCGGCGGCAACAACGGAAAGCGCATCGATTCCATGGTCATGAACGTCATAGAAAACAGCTTCGGCAAGTCTTACGTCGCTCCGTCCGACGACTATAAGCAGGACATAATGGGACTTAGGGAGTTTCTCTTCGATAAGGTTTACCGTTCGTCTATCGCTAAGGCCGAGGAGCACAAGGCAGTCGATATGATAAAGTTTCTTTACAGCTATTTTTACACACACAAGGACAAAATTCCGCGGGAGTTTCTCGAGATGGACAGCACGCCGGAGCAAAAGGTTTGCGACTACATTTCCATGATGAGCGATCACTTCGCGGTAAAGACTTACGAGGACATAACCGTCCCCAAAAGCTGGTCGAAATATTAAATTCTGTATGTACGGAGAACAGATTGGACAGAGAGTGGATAGAACAGCTTTTATCGCGCGTTGATCTGGTGCGGATAATTTCGCGCTATCTTCCGCTGACAAAGAAGGGCAGAACTCATTGGGGGTGCTGTCCGTTTCATCATGAAAAGGAGCCGTCGTTTGCCGTAAACGAGGAAAAGCAGTTTTATCATTGCTTCGGCTGCAAGGAAAGCGGCAACGCCATAACGTTTATTCAGAAGATGGAAAGCGTGGATTTTGTCGACGCGGTAAAAATTCTGGCGGAAGAGGCTAAAATGGAACTGCCCAAATTCAACCGTAACGAGACGGGCGGCGCGACGCGTGAAAAAAAGGAAAGATTATACGCGCTCATGCGCGAGGCGGCCAAGCATTATCACGACAATCTGTTAAGCGCCCGCGGTAAAACCGCGCGCGATTATCTTGACGCCCGCGGTATTACGGGAAGTCTTGTGACTCGTTTCGGCTTCGGCGCAAGCTGCGACGGGGAGGAAATAATAAACTATCTTCTTTCAAAGGGCTATACGCATGCGGAAATGAAGGAAGCCGGGCTTATAGATCAGCACGGCGACAGATGGTACGACGTTTTTTACGGGCGGCTTATGATTCCGATTATCAATAATTTCGGCGAGGTAGTGGCTTTCGGAGGCCGTCTGATAAATCCCGAGACGCATATTCCCATAAAATACCGCAATTCCACAAATACTCCCATTTTCGACAAGTCCAAGACGCTTTACGCTATAAATCTTTTAAAAAAGAAAAAACAGCGCGAGTCTATAAAATACGTTATAATTGCCGAGGGCTATATGGACGTGATAGCGTTGTATAAAGCCGGCTTCGATACCGCGGTAGCCAGCATGGGCACTGCGCTTACGTTCAGCCAGGCCAAACTGATACGCAACTATTCCAATAACGTGTATATCAGTTACGACGGCGATTCTGCCGGACAAACCGCCACAATGCGCGGACTGGATATTCTTCGCTCGGCCGGACTGAACGTTAAAGTAGTGTCGCTGCCCGACGGACTAGATCCGGACGACCTTATAAAACAGCGCGGCCGCGAAGCTTATTCAAAGCTTCTTAAGTCTGCGGATACGCTGCCTGCTTTTAAGCTGAACAGTCTGAAAAAGAAATTCGATCTGGATTCGCCCGACGGCAAGTCGGCTTACGCGATAGAAGCGCTTAAGGTAATAAAATCTTTGGAAAATCCCGTTGAACAGGAGGAGTATCTTTCCATAGTTCACGCGGCTACAGGCTACTCGTTTGAAACGCTTAAAAAACAGGCTGATTTGACCGAGATTTCCGACGCCGGCATGCCGGATGCCGAAAGCGAGCCTTTAGCCGGCGGAGTTTCGTCGGCAGCAAGCCGGGATAAGGCGGAGCTTTTCGTGATTGCAAGCATAGCTCACGGCGCGCCCTATGTGGATTTTAACGAGAATATTTATCCGTATTTAAACAATGAAACGGACAGACGTATTTACGAATACGCTTTGGACAAGTTTAAATCCGGCGGCCGTCCGTCCGTATCCGCGCTTTACAGTATGTTCGACAGACGGGAAGTGAACGAAATTGTCGAGTACGGATTTCTTGAGGGCGACGACGCGGCAAAATACGCAATGTGTCTTAACCGCATGAAAATCAAATCCGTTTCGGCGGAAAAAACTCGGCTTGCAAAGGAATACGACGAGACGAAAAATGCTAAGCTTATTTTGGAAATCGCAAGATTGGACGGACTTTTGAAAAGCTTGAAAAACGGAGGGGAGAATGACTGAATTTTCATTTTCGGAGATAGTTCCGGAAAAACGTTCGCTGAAGGAGCAGATTGCCGACCTTGTCAGCTTGGGCGCAAGAAAGGGTTTTCTTACGACCGACGAGGTAAGCGAGGCGCTTGCGCTTTACTGCGACGCTTCCTCCGGGGAGATCGACGACGCTTACGAGCAGCTGGCAAAAAACAACGTGCTTGTGGTGGGCGAGCCTTCCGAGGCCGAATACGAATCGGCCGGATCGAGCGCCGACGCAACAAAAACGTATCTAAAAGAGCTTGGCAAGACTGCGCTTTTGTCCGCGGAGGAGGAACGCGACCTTGCCGAAAAAGTTTCGGCCGGCGACGACAATGCAAAAAACGCGCTCATTGTGGCTAACTTAAGGCTTGTGGTTTCCGTTGCCAAGCGTTATACAGGCAGAGGTTTGGAGCTTGACGACCTGATACAGCTCGGCAATCTGGGGCTTATGACGGCGGTGGACAAGTTCGATTATCTGAAGGGCTTTCGTTTTTCCACTTATGCGACCTGGTGGATTCGTCAGGCAATCACAAGGTCGCTGGGAGATTTGACTCATCCTTTACATATCCCCGGTTACGTGAGGGAAAATATGGACCGGATGCGCAGATTTTCCGCCGAAACCGAACAGCGTTGCGGCAGGGAGGCTACGCTTGAAGAATTAGCCGAATATATGGGGCTTGACGAAAAAAAGATTATATTTTATCAAAAGCTTTTGCTCAAGGAGAAGTCCATCGACGAGTCCGTCGGAGACGATGGCGACGCTGCTTTTGCGGACATACTGCGCGACGACAAGCTTCGGCTGCCGGACGAGGTGGCCGAGGATAATCTGTTAAGGGAGCTTATCGACGAAGCCATCGGAGCGCTCGAGCCGCGCGAGCAGGTGATAATAAGGCTGAGATACGGTTTGGACGACGGATGCCCTAAAACGCTGGAGGAGGTGGGCGCGATATTCAACGTTACGAGGGAAAGAGTACGGCAGCTTGAGCAAAAAGCTTTGAAAAAGCTGCGCAGTCCGGAGCTCAGCAAACCGATTCAAAACTACCGCAGCGCGGCGATCTGAAATAAAATTTCTAAAAAGGCAACAATACTATTGTATAATCGGCCGGGACGACTTTTTTACCGGCAAAAGGACAATTTATGGATAAACAAACATTGGATAAAATCGTAAAAACGCTAATCGAAAAATACAAGAAGGAAGGACGGCTTACTTACGACGACGTAAACGCGGAGATTTCAGGCTCTGTTGCGCCCGGCGACATCGATGATATTTTAAGCGCGCTGGCGGATAAGGGCATCGAGCTGAAAAAATCTGAAACCGAGAGAAAAGATCTCGGAGAAAAGATTGAAAACGAGATAAAGCGTCTTATAAAAATCGGCAAGGCTCACGGTCATCTTACCTATGACGAAGTGGGCGAAAAGCTTGCCGTTGAATGCGAGGCCAACGCCGAGCAGATGGAGGAGGTCTTTAAGATTCTCGCTGAAAACAATATACAGATAATCAACAACACGCTTGATCTTGTGCACGACGATATAGACCAGATCATGTCCGAGGTTTCCATCGACGATCCTGTTAAGGTTTATTTAAAGGATATAGGCAAGGTGCCGCTTTTGTCCGTCGAGGAGGAGCTTGAACTTGCTCACCGTATGTCGCGCGGCGACGACGAAGCTAAAAAACGTTTGAGCGAGGCTAATCTGAGACTTGTCGTATCGATTGCCAAGCGTCACGTAGGACGCGGAATGCTGTTTCTGGATCTCATACAGGAGGGAAACCTCGGGCTTATGAAGGCCGTTGAGAAGTTCGATTATACAAAGGGTTTCCGTTTTTCCACTTATGCGACCTGGTGGATTCGTCAGGCGATAACCCGCGCGATAGCCGATCAGGCGCGGACGATACGTATTCCGGTGCATATGGTGGAAACGATAAATAAGCTTACGCGCACAACCAGAATTCTGGTGCAGAAATACGGCCGTGATCCGACGCCCGCCGAGATCAGCGAAGAAATGGGCGTATCGGAGGAGCGCGTGCGCGAAATTCAGCGAATAGCGCTTGATCCGGTGTCGCTGGAGACGCCTATCGGCGAGGAGGAAGACAGTCACCTCGGCGATTTTATCGAGGATATAAACGTCAGCGCGCCTCAGGATGCCGCTACGTTTACGATGCTTAAGGAGCAGCTTTTGTCTGTGCTGGATACGCTTACCCCGCGTGAAGAAATGGTTTTGAGACTGCGCTACGGTATAGACGACGGTCATCCCAGAACGCTTGAGGAGGTCGGTAAGGAATTCGGCGTGACAAGAGAGCGTATCCGGCAGATCGAGGCTAAGGCGCTGAGAAAATTACGGCATCCTCAGCGCAGCAAAAAGCTTAAGGACTATATAGACTGATGGATCGGATAAGCGCGGTTTGCTCGCTTATCCGTCCGTCGCGTAATCTTGCCGACATAGGCTGCGATCACGGTTTGGTTGCGGCATACGCGCTCGACGTCGGGATAGGCGAGGTCATTGCCACCGATATAAGCGAGGGCTCGCTTGACAAGGCGAGAAGGTTGCTTGCCGGCCGCGATAACGTCAGGTTCGTAATCAGCGACGGTTTCGACGGAATTCCCGTGCGCGTCGAGCAGGCGGTCGTTTCCGGCATGGGAGGACTGAAAATAGTCGATATAATTTCGCGCTGTCCGTATCGTCCCGCGCTGGTGCTTGGAGCTCAGCATAACGTAGGGGAGCTGAGAGAATTTCTCTCGGGCAGCGGATATCGTATCGTCGAGGATTTCTGCGTCTGCGATCGCGGAAAGTATTACGATTTTATACGCGCCGAGGAGGGTAAATCAGACGCGCTTGACGCGGTTCAGCTTGCTTACGGGGTTTTTTATAAGCGTAAAAATCCGTATCTTTATGATTTTGCGGCAGAGTCTAAGGACAAAATAAAAGGCTACAAGCAAACGAAAGAAAACTGCAGACGGCTTGAAATGCTGGAGGAGGTGTTAAAATGGCAAAGGTAAAGGAAATTATAAGGCTGATGAACGTAGTTGCTCCCGAAAGCAACGTGCTTATCGGAGAATACGATAACGTCGGCTTGCTTGTAGGTAAAACCGACGCGGAGGTAAAGCGCGTTTTATGTTGTCTCGACGCCACCGAGGAGGTCATAAACGAGGCCGCCGCAATGGGCGCCGGCCTGATAATAGCTCATCATCCGATGATATATCAGCCCTTAAAGAGGGTAAACGACGCGGATATCACGGGCAGAAAAATCATTTCGGCTATTGAAAACGGAATTTCGGTTTACGCGGCTCACAGCAATCTGGATTTTACGGCCGGAGGCATAAACGATTTTGTAGCGGGACTTATGGGGCTTATGGACGTTGAGGTAATCGAGCCTTACATATCCCGGCATGAGGGAATGGGGAGAGTGGGTAATCTCTCCGGTAAAATGTACGCCGCCGTGCTTAAAGGGCAGGTCGAAAATCTATTTAAGGATCATTACGTGCGTATAATCGGCGAGCCTTACGAATACGTTTCGCGCGTGGCGATTATAAACGGCGCGGGCGGCGGAAGCACGGATTATATCGATATGGCGCTTAAGTGCGGAGCCGACTGTCTTATTACCGCCGACGTAAAGCATCATGTCGCCGTATATGCAAAGGAAAACGGGCTTACGGTCATAGAGCCTCAGCACTATACTATGGAGCATTGTTTTATCACCAGGCTGGTGCAGACGCTTAAGCTTGAGGCGCTGTCCGCAAAGCTCGATGTGGAGATTTTTCAGTCGGATAAGGATATAAACTGTCTCTTATACACATCTCCGAGCCCACGAGACGGAGCTACAT
>USBU01000070.1 GCA_900553005.1 uncultured Eubacteriales bacterium
TCTCGTGGGCTCGGAGATGTGTATAAGAGACAGCGGAATCGTATGGTCAACAGTCGCCGGTCTTGCGCATTTATTGATTTTCGGGAGGTTCGGAGCTTGAAAACGCAGGTTTTGCACCGCGGAGAAAACTGCGGTTTTGAAAAATCGGAAAAGAAAATCAATATTTTCGCAAACAAAAAACAATGCGGTAAGCGTCAGACAATAATTTTTCCCAATCCGCCTAAGGTAATAGGCCGAATGGCTGTCGTCGGAGAAAAAGAAGGCAAGGGGCCTATGGGAAAATTTTTTCAAAAAATCGTCGATGACGATAAAATGCACGAAAAGACGTTCGAAAAAGCGGAAATAGATATGCTTACCGCCGCAATCAAAGGGGCGGCAGAAAACGGAAAGCTGAAAATAAATGATATTGACGTCCTTGTAGCCGGAGATCTTTTAAATCAGATAACAAGCTCCAGCTACGTGGCCAGAGAGTTGAATATCCCTTATATGGGCGTTTACAGCGCTTGCTCAACTATGAGCGAAAGTCTTGCGGTAGGCGCTTCAATGGTCAGCGCCGGATATTTTAATAAGGTGATGTGCGCAACGGTCAGCCATTTTGCGACCGCAGAAAGACAATTCAGATACCCTCTCGAATACGGCTGTCAGCGCCCGCCTTACGCCCAATGGACCGTTACGGGCGCCGGAGCAACGCTTCTGTCTTCGGAAGGGACAGGGCCAAGAATAACTGCGGCTACATTCGGCAAAGTGGTTGATTTCGGCACAAACGACCTCAATAATATGGGAGCAAGCATGGCTCCCGCCGCAATGTCTTCGCTGACTGCTCTATTTAAAGATACGGATACCGTACCGGAAGATTACGACCTTATTTTGACCGGAGACCTTGGAAAACTGGGCTCGGACATACTGAGAGATTTAATGCGCGAACAGGGCTATGACTTAGGGCAGAACTATATAGACTGCGGATCTTTGGTGTACGACGTAACGCAAAAATGCTATCAGGGCGGCAGCGGCTGCGGCTGCAGCGCCTCTGTAATAAACTCTTTTGTGTTCAGCCGCCTTGAAAGCGGCATGTATAACAAAGTTGCATACTTTGCTACCGGCGCGCTTATGAGTACGCAAAGCTGTTATCAGGGCGAAACCATACCGTGCATCAGCCACGGCGTTATTTTGGAGAGGTGAATATCCGATATGTGGTGGGAATATTTATTGACGTATGCGATAGTATTTGTATCCGGAGGGCTTTTCTGCGCGCTTGCACAGATTCTGATAATAAAAACTAAGCTTACTCCGGCAAGAATACTTGTTTTGTTTCTGCTTGGCGGCATACTTTTGGAGGCGCTGGGGGTATATGATTTCTTATATAAATATCTTGGCGCGGGAATTAGCGTGCCTATTATAGGCTTCGGAGCGTCTCTTGCAAAGGGAGCTATAAATATGGCAAGAAGCGTAGGCTTTGTCGGAGCTTTTGCCGGAGGCCTGGTGCGAACCGCTTACGGAGTAGGCGTAGCCGTAGTTGCCAGTTATCTTGTGACGCTTATATTTTCGCCTAAATCCAAATAAAAAAATTTTACGTTTCTATTTACCGCCGCTTTGCATATATAATAGTATGGCAAGGTGTGTTAAACGTAAAAAACGAAAGAAGCTGCCGATAGTAATTACGGCGCTTCTTTTGTTTGCCGCTCTGTGTTTTTTATATGTCCGTCTGACGGTATCGCCCATATTAAAAACAGTTTCCGCGGAAGAAATACGCGCAATAACTACCAATGCCGTCAATGAAGCCGTGCTGAAGGTGTTGGAAGAAACGCCCGCTTATGCGGATATGGTCGTGATAGGCTATGACAATGAAAACAATATCAACAGCATCCGAGTTAAAGCGTCGGTAGTAAACGCCTTGGTGCAGAAATCCACTATGGAATCGCAGGAAAGAATTTCAGATATCGGAATGCAGGGAATAGACATACCGTTAGGTTCCTTATCGGGAATTATGTCCCTAGCCGGCAAGGGACCGGATATAAACCTGAAAGTTGTTCCGGTCGGCTCGGTTACCGCACAGCTGTGTTCTGAATTCAAGGCCGCCGGAATCAACCAGACCAATCACAGAATTTATCTTAAGCTTAGTGCAAACGTCAGCATTATAGTGCCCGGATCCAATAACGTTGTCAATACCGTTACCGAGGTAATGATAATAGACAGTATAATCGTAGGAAAAATTCCCGACACATATTTAAATTCTACAAGCACTCAGGATATGATGGACCTAATACCTTAAGTCATATTGCGGATATAATTTATAACGAAAGTCGAAAAGCAGAATGTGCCGCATGGCTTTCCGGGTATAAGACTGTCGCCGGAATAAGTAAATAAGACATGCTTTATAACGGCGGCGCTTATGGCGCTGTTGGCTTCAATAATATTGCACTTGATCATTAAACAGACTAAAAACGCTTGCGTTAAGATAAATTTTATGCTAAAATCAATGTAATGACGTTCAGACGGCATAAGAGTTTGCGCAATCGACAGAGAGTATTCCGCAGAGCTGAAAGAATACGCGCGCAAGTATGATTTTCACCGTTTTAGTCGGCGCGTTGAATTAACAAGTAGGCGTGCCCGTGTCGATTACGTTATAAATCGCAACGAGGCCGGTTTTCCGGCGAACTTGGGTGGTACAGCGTTAATACGGCGCCCCGGGATTTCCCGGGGCTTTTTATTTTTTTTCGGAGGAATCATGGAAGAGGAACTTAAAATTATTGTCGATAAGGCTTTGGTTGCCATCGAGGTTGCTGCAGACAATAAGGAGCTTGCCGCGCGCAAGGTGGAAATCATGGGAAAAAACGGAGCGCTTACCGGAATTCTCAGGAATCTTAAATCTTTGCCTGCAGAGCAACGGCCGCTTGCCGGTAAGCTTGTAAACGATGCCAGAGTAAAGCTTGAGGAGGCGTTTGATAAAAAGTTTAAGGAGCTTTATGCGGACGAGCTGGCCGCAAAGCTGGACGCCGAAAAAATCGATATCACAATAGAGGGAAAGGATCGTAAACTCGGCGGACTTCATCCGCTGACTCAGGTAAGAAACGACATAGTTGATTTTTTCTCATCCATGGGTTTTATGGTGGTTGACAGTCCGGAAATCGAAACCGATTACTATAATTTTAAGGCGCTTAATATGCCCGATAATCATCCGGCGCGGGATATGCAGGATACTTTTTACATTACTCAGAATATTTTACTGCGCACTCAGACGTCGGCCGGACAAATCCGCACAATGGAAAAAATCAAACCTCCCATAAAAATGATAAATATAGGCAGAGTTTTCCGTTCGGACGACGTGGACGCTACGCATTCGCCGGTTTTTCATCAAATAGAAGGACTTGTGGTAGATAGACATATAACCATGTGCGATCTTAAGGGTACGTTGGATAAATTCGCTCAGTTCTTTTTCGGAGAGAGCACTAAAACTCGCTTTCGTCCGTCATACTTTCCGTTTACCGAGCCCAGCGTAGAGGTGGACGCGTCATGTCCGCACTGCAACGGAGAGGGCTGCCGGATTTGCAAGGGTACGGGTTGGATCGAAATTTTGGGCGCGGGAATGGTAAACAGAAACGTTTTATCGGGCTGTGATATAAATCCGGACGAATATACCGGCTTTGCATTCGGCATCGGTTTGGATCGTATAACCGTAATTCGTCACGGAATAAACGATATGCGACTCGAATTTGAAAACGATTTGCGTTTTTTGAAGCAGTTTAACTGATGGAGGCTTTAAAAGAATTATGAAATTACCGCTCGGATGGTTAAAGGATTTTGTAAATATTGACGCTTCGGCCGATGAACTTTCCGCAAAATTGCTCGGCATAGGTTTCGAGGTTGAGGAAATTATTTATACCGGCAGCAATATCGAAAACGTTGTGGTCGGAAAAATTATCGACATTAAAAAGCATTTTTCTGCCGATAAGCTACAGATATGCACGGTTGACGTGGGCAAGGAAATAACAACAATCGTTACTGCCGCCACAAATATTTCTGTCGGAGATAAGATTCCGGTAGCCTTAAACGACTCAATTCTTCCTACCGGAAAACATATTGTCGCAAGCGAGCTTCGCGGAGTCATGAGTTACGGAATGTTCTGCTCGGGCGCCGAGCTTATGATTGATAATTCAGTTATCGACGGAGCGGAGGTCGACGGTATTCTGATTTTGCCTGCGGATACCGAAATCGGCGCGGATATAAAAGACGCGCTTGGACTGAACGAATATATTTTGGACATTTCCGTACCGGCAAATCGCTCAGACTGTCAGTCGATTTACGGCATGGCCAGAGAAATAGGCGCGTTGTATGGGAAAAGAGTTAAAAAACCTACCTTAAAATATAAAATATATGAAGCGGATGACGCCGTATTGCCCACGGCATCGATACAGGATAAGGACGTGTGTACGCTTTATTCCGGTACGCTTATAAAGGATGTAAAAATAGAACGATCGCCCAAATGGATGCGCGACAGACTGCGTCATGTAGGCATACGGGCAATAAACAATATCGTTGACATTACTAATTACGTGCTTATGGAAGTCGGTCAGCCGCTTCATGCGTTCGATACCCGTTATATCGATGAAAAAATCATTGTACGCAGGGCTTTTAGCGGTGAAAAAATCGTTGCTCTCGACGGCAAAGAATACGAGTTGAATCCCGATATGCTTGTTATTGCAGATAAAAGCAAGGCTGTCGCTATTGCCGGAGTAATGGGCGGCGAATACAGCGGAATCAATTCCGGGACAACGTGCGTGTTCCTTGAGGCGGCGCGCTTTAACAAGGAAAGCGTCAGGTGCACTTCGAGAGCCTTGGGGCTAAGATCCGATTCCTCCGCTCGATATGAAAAAGGCGTTGATTGGACAAGCGTTGAGCTTGGACGGGAGCGCGCTTTAAGCCTGTTTCATCAGCTTAAGGCAGGCAAGGTAACTTCGCTAAAAACCGAAGACGGCGTAGAAGCTCCTAAAGTAAAGGTTATTAAAACAACCTCGGACAAAATAAACGACCTATTCGGAATAGAAATCAAACAGTCCGTAATGACAAAAATTCTTAAATCCCTTGAGTTTGACGTAAAAACCGACGGCAGCATTATTACTTGCACCGTTCCTCTTTTCAGAGAAGATATTGATAATTATACTGATCTGGCGGAAGAAATAATCAGATTTTACGGCTACGATTCACTTAAATCCGACTTTATTAAGGATGCGCGTCCTACGGAAGGAGGTTTAAGCGTCAGACAAAAAAATATAAACGAAATAAAAGGTAAAATGGTTGCGCTGGGTGCCTACGAATGCTGTACTTACTCTTTTATAAGCGCAAAGCAATATGATAAACTGCGTTACGGTAATGATGCCCGCGAAAGGAAGGCAATCAAACTTCTTAATCCTTTGAGCGATGAATTTTCCGTAATGCGCACCCAGCTTGTGGGGAGTATGCTGAACGTCGTAAATACTAATCTGAGCCGTAAAAACGGAGATTTCAGATTATTTGAAATTGCCAAGCTTTACTTTCCCGAAAAACTTCCGCTCGAAAAACTGCCTGAAGAGCACGATGCGCTGTGTATAGCATATTCGGGCAAGTCAGAAAGTTATTACACGCTGAAAGCCGCCGTTGAAGAAATTTTCGGTAAATATTCCGAACTCCGCTTTGTCCGTTCATCCGCGCCTTTTCTGCATCCGGGGATAAGCGCCGATATAATTCTCAACGGACAGACAATCGGGGCGTTCGGTAAAATTCATCCTGTAGTTGCCGAATCTTTCGACGTCCATGAGGATGTTTATATAGCGCAAATAGATTTAAGTGAATTTATCGGAAAAACAAAGCCCGTCGTACAATTTACTCCGATCCCCAAATTTCCTGTTGTTGACAGGGATCTGGCCGTAATTGTAGACGAAAAATATACTGTAGGCGAACTTATCGAGCGTATTATGATTGCCGGCGGAAAAATGTGTCATGACGTATCTCTGTTTGACGTTTACACCGGAGAACAGATTAAAAAAGGATATAAGAGCGTCGCTTTTAATATCAAGCTTAAATCAGACGAGCGTACACTTGTCGACAGCGAAATACAAGACTGCATGAACGGTATATTAAAAGCTCTGCAAGAAAAATTCGGAGCTGAATTGAGATAAAATTGGCCTGCGAAAAAAATAAAAAACCTGAAATTCTCGCTCCGGCGGGTAATATGGAAAGTCTGCGCGCAGCCGTGATAAACGGCGCCGACGCGGTTTATTTAGGCGCATCCAATTTCAGCGCACGGGCTAAAGCGGTTAATTTCGATAATGAAGAGCTGTTGCAAGCCGTTAATTACTGTCATTTATTCGGTGTAAAAGTATATCTTGCTGTAAATACCTTAATCAAGCCGGAAGAATATGATGCAGCATTTAAAACTATAATCAGCGCAAAAAATATTGGTGTCGATGCGTTTATTTTGCAAGATTTATCGTTTTTAACACATTTTCATAGTACATTGTCAGACATAAATATACATTTGAGCACGCAGGCCGGAGTTCACAATCCGGAAGGAGCAAAGGTTGCTCAAAAATTAGGCGTTAAGCTCATAATCTGTCTCTTATACACATCTGACGCTGC
>USBU01000071.1 GCA_900553005.1 uncultured Eubacteriales bacterium
GATGTAGCTCCGTCTCGTGGGCTCGGAGATGTGTATAAGAGACAGATATTTGACAGGACTCGTCAAAATGTTTAAAGCAAAACCGGTGGTGATGACCGCGGTACAGCATGACGCGCGCGCGTCCAAGGTAAGTCATCTGACGCATATGGCGGCATATGCGCTTGCCGGATACGCGCTTAAGGAGGACGGCTTTACCGGAACGGGTTTTATGGATACGACGCGCATTGCTGCGTCCGGAGCGGAATTTTGGACGGACGTTGCGTTTCTCAACCGCGAAAACCTTTTAAAGGATATGGACGGCTTTGCCGAGGAGTTTCAAAGGCTCCGCGACGCCGTTGCAGTCGGCGACAGACAAGGCTTATACGCGCTGCTTGACGATGCGCGGCGCAAGCGGGTGGCGCTTACGCAAAAGCGCGTGTACTTAAGCGAATACACGCTGGACCTTGACGTTAAGGACGAGGTGGGAGCGATTTCCCGTGTCAGCAGGCTGCTGGCGGATAACGGCATAAATATTTCCGGCATTCAGATAATCGATTCGCGCGAGGGGATAGGCGGAGCGCTGAGGATCGCGGTAAAAGCCGAGGCGGACTACGTGCGCGCGGTCAGACTGCTCGGAGTGGACGACAAGCGGTGACGGAGGTTTTAAGTATGAGATTTTTGGATGCGGGAGAATCGCACGGCAAGGCGCTTGCCGGAATAATCGAGGGGCTGCCGGCGGGTGTTGAAATAAACGTCGGCTATATAAACGGCGAGCTTAAGCGCCGCCAATCGGGCTACGGCCGGGGCGGCAGAATGAAAATCGAAAGCGACGAGGCCGAAATTATTTCGGGAGTACGCGGAGGCGTATCCTTGGGCAGTCCTTTGGCTTTTGTCGTAAAAAACAGGGATTTCGAAGCGTGGAAGGGAATCATGGGCGAGGACGCCAATATGTTGGACAAGCGAGTAGTCAGCTGCGTCCGGCCAGGACACGCCGACCTTGCCGGCTGTATAAAATACGGCTTTACCGACGCACGTAACGTGCTTGAACGCGCTTCCGCGCGCGAGACGGCGGCGCGGGTTGCCGCGGGCGCCGTTTGCAAGTGTTTTTTGTCCATGCTCGGCGTGAAAATAGGCTCGCACGTTTATAATATCGGCGGAGTCAAATGCGCTTGCGGAGAGTATTCGGCGGAGGAGCTTATTGCCCGAGCCGATGCAAGCGAGGTCCGCTGTATGGACGCGGAGACCGCTGAAAAAATGAAGCAGATAATCGACTCCGCAAAAGCGGAGGGCGATACCGTCGGCGGCGAGGTTGAGGTCGTGGTTTCGGGCGTGCCTGCGGGCATAGGCTCCTATGTTCATTACGACCGCAAGCTGGATTACGCGCTAATGGGCGCTTTGGGCGGCGTTCAGTCTGTCAAAAGCGTGTCGATAGGCATGGGAGCGGAATGCGCCGACCTTCCCGGCAGCAGAGTGCACGACGAGATTTATTTGTCCGACGGAAAGCTTTGCCGCCGCTCGAATAATGCAGGCGGCATAGAGGGCGGCGTCAGCAACGGCGAGGATATTATTATAAGGGCGGCGCTCAAGCCCATTCCTACTGTAATGAGCGGTTTAAATACGGTGGACATACGCACGGGATCCGCCGCAAAATCCAGCCCGGAGCGCAGCGACGTCTGCGCGGTGCCGGCGGCTGGAGTGGTGCTGGAATCCGTAACGGCGTTTGTCATAGCGGACAAGCTTTTGGAAACGCTGGGAGGCGACCGTATGGATGAGGTTAAGGAAAGATTTCTGAAAAAGAGGGCCGGTTATGGATTCTAAAATTATAAGCGGTTTCGATTTAAGCCAAAAAATAAAGGAAGTCGTTTCCGGAGATAACGTTTTCGTGATTTCCGATTCTAACGTGGCGATTATCTACGGCTCGCTGTTTTCCGGCGTTAATCATTATATCGTTCCCGCGGGAGAGGATTCCAAATCACTCGAGTATTTCGGCAAGGCGGCGCGCGCTATGCTGGAGTGCGGCTGCAACCGCGCGACTACGGTCGTTGCTGTAGGCGGCGGAGTCGTAGGCGACCTTGCCGGTTTTGTGGCCGCCGCGTATATGCGCGGAGTCAGGTGGATCAACGTGCCCACGACGCTGCTTGCTCAGGTCGACAGCAGCGTCGGCGGGAAAACCGCGGTCGATCTGGGGGATTATAAAAATATAATCGGCGCGTTTCACCTTCCTAAAGAGGTATATATTTCCACGCATTTTCTCTATACTCTGTCTGAAAGAGAATGGCTCTGCGGAGTGGGCGAAATAGTTAAAACATCGTTTCTGTCCCGCCGGGTTTACTCGGTTTTGGACGGCAAGCTGGAAAATTTACTCGAGCGCGACGACGCTGTTGTTTCCGATTGCGTGCGCGAGTGCATCGAATATAAGAGGGAGCTTGTCTCTCGCGATCTCTACGAATCAGGCCCGAGAAAGGCCCTCAATTTAGGTCATACTGTTGGACACGCTTTGGAAAAGACCGACAGGCACAGGCTGTCGCACGGCCAGTACGTGCTAATGGGGCTGGAAACGGAGGCTTTTATCTTAAGGGACAGGCTTCCGGCCGGCAGATACGAGGAAATCAGCGGCTGCGTTGCGCGCTGCCGCGTGGAATATCCCGATTTCGATCCCGAAAGCGTTGCCAAAGCATGCATGAAGGACAAAAAGAACGGCGGAGGCAGGATTTCGGTCATGCTGGCCGATTTTGAAAACACGAGGGAGGTAAAGCTCTCCTTCGACGAGCTGTTAAGGGGGCTTATGCTATGGAAATTAAGCCGCTGAAAAAATTTGACAAAACCATAGCGCCCGCGCCGGATAAAAGCATCACACACCGGGCAATTATGCTTAATGCGGTCGCAGAGGGGCGCGCAGTCATAAAAAACGCCCTTTTGGGAGAGGATTGTCTGTCGACTATCAGATGTATGCGCGCGCTGGGAGCCCGCATCGAAACGAACGGCGGCACGGTTACCGTGGAGGGCGCGTCCGAGTTTAAGTCCCCGGCGTTCCTTGACGTCGGAAATTCGGGTACGACAATGCGGCTTCTTTCAGGTCTGCTTGCCGGGCGGGAGGGCGAGTTCGTTCTTGACGGGGACAGCTCTATTCGCCGCCGCCCCATGAAAAGGATAATCGAGCCGCTTTCCGCCATGAACGCCGATATTAGCGGTTCGGACGGGATGCGCGCGCCGCTTAAGATTGTCGGAAAAAAGCTGACCGGCATATCTTACGAAATGCCGGTTGCCTCCGCTCAGGTAAAAAGCGCGATCCTGCTTGCCGGACTGAATGCCGACGGAGTGACTTCCGTACATGAAAAAACGCCGTCGAGGAATCATACTGAGCTTATGCTTAAAGCCATGGGCGCCGATATTTATGCGGCGGACGGAGTTGCTGCGGTCAGAAAAAGCCGGTTGAAAGCCGTTGACGTCGTTGTGCCCGGCGATATATCGTCCGCGGCCTATCCGATGGTTCTTGCGGCGTGTCTTGCGGGCGCGAGGACGGTGATAAATAATGTCGGAGTAAATCCGACGAGGACGGGCATTCTTTCCGTTTTTGCTCAATGCGGCGCGTGCGTAACTCTGTCGAAAGAGCAGTGCGGCGCGGAAAAAAGCGCCGATATTACAGTGCAGTATTCGCCGGATATGCGGCCGTTTAACGTATCGGGCGAAATGATGCCGTATCTGATCGACGAGATTCCCGCGCTGGCCGTGCTTGCATGTTTTATAAAGGGCGCTAGCGTGATTTCCGGCGCGGAGGAGCTTAGGGTAAAGGAATCCGACCGCATCGAAACGGTCGTGTCCTCGCTTAAAGCCATGGGCGCGGATATAGAGGCGACGCGCGACGGAATGATCATCGACGGCGGCAGAGGACTTAAGGGCGGAGCGGTGATCGATCCTAAAGGGGATCACAGGATAGCCATGGCTATGTCGGTGGCGGCGGCGCTCAGCGAGCGCGGAGCGGTGATTCTTAATCCTGAATGCGCCTTTGTCAGTTATCCGGATTTCTACGGAATTTTCAAGGAGGAGTAATGAGAAAGTTTGCGCTTATAGGTCAGGATATTTCATATTCGCTGTCTCCGTTTATCCATGGCGAGATTTTTAAGAAAATGGACTACAGCGCGTCATACGAGCTGATTTCCGTTCCGGCCGACGGGCTGCCCGCGCTGGTTGAAAAACTGAGGGCCGAGTACGACGGCTTTAACGTTACCAAACCGCACAAGCAGAATATCATACCTTTTTTGGACGGCAATCCGCCGAAAAGCGTTAATACCGTCAAGATAGAAGGCGATAAAATGTACGGCTTTTCTACGGACGGTTACGGCTTTAAGCAGGACGTAAAAATAAGATTCGGCAAGATCTACGGCAAGGCCATGGTTCTGGGCGCGGGCGGAGTGGCGCGCGTCGTGGCAAAGGAACTTAAGGATATGGGACTGGACGTTTATATCTGGAATCGTACCCGGGAAAAGGCCGAAGCGCTTGCCGCAGAGCTTGGCGTAAGGTTTGCCGAGCGTCAGGACATAAAGCCGGACTTTACCGTCAACTGCACAAGCTGTGGCTTTAAGCGCGGCGAAAATCCCGCCGTCGGCAAGGGCGAGGACGGCGGCGACTATGTTTTGGTGGACGAACTTAGGGTAAAGTGGGCTTACGATACGATATATTCTCCTCCGGTCACCGATTTTCTGCGTCACTATTCGTCGGCCAAGACGGCAAACGGATACGGTATGCTTGTGCTTCAGGCCATCGAGGCCGACAGGATCATGTGCGGCTTTGAGATAGACGAAATGCTGGAGCGTGAGCTTTACTCCGATATAATGGATAAGATTATTTCGCGGCAGCGGCTGCAGTAAAAGGAGCTTTAATAATGAAAATACTTGTGCTGAACGGACCTAATCTCAATATGCTTGGCACGCGCGAGCCGGATATTTACGGCAGCCGCAGCTTAAGCGATATAAACGACGCGCTTGTAAAGCGCTTTTCCGGCAGAGCGGAGCTGGAGTTTTTTCAGTCCAATTCCGAGGGCGGCATAATAGACAAGCTGCAGAGCGCCGACGCGGACGGCGTGGTGCTTAATGCCGGAGCCTATACGCACTATTCCTACGCCATTCACGACGCCATAAAATCCGTCGCCTGCCCCGTGGTGGAGGTGCATATGTCTAATATTCACAAGCGCGAGGAATTCAGACACAGATCGGTCATTGCCGCCGCATGTGTTGGCTGCGTCTGCGGATTTGGAGAGGACAGCTACCGTCTGGCCGTCGAAGCGCTTTTAAGTCGGAGCGGAAAGTGAAAAATCTGGTGCTGATAGGCATGATGGGCGCAGCCAAATCGACTACCGGCAAGCTGATCGCCAAAAAGCTGAACAGACCGTTTTTCGACGGGGACGACGTGTATGTTTCGCTGTATAAGGAAAAAATTTCCGACACCTTCGATAAGTACGGCGAGTCCGAGTTCCGCCGCAGGGAAACGGAGGTCGCAAAAATTCTCGGCGCATTGGACGGAGCGGTGATCGCGTGCGGCGGCGGAGTGGTGCTCAGCGAGGAAAATATGATTGCGCTTAAGTCTAACGGAATTATAGCTCTGCTTCACGCCGCGCCCGAGGCCATTTACGCGCGCGTAAGCCGCAACGACAACCGTCCGCTGCTTAGGGACGGCGGTCTGGAAAAAATAAAAAGCATCATGGCGGAGCGCGGTCCGCTTTACGAGAAATATGCGGATTTTTCGGTGGACAACAGCTATATGGGCATTGCAAAATGCGCCGATAGGGTTATAGCGCTTTACAACAGGATTGCCGTTAAAAAATAATATTACAAGAGGAATACTATGGATCTTTATAAGTTAAAAAGCGGTACTGACGTGCGCGGCACGGCTACCGAAGGCTACGGCCCGGCCGTGGATTTAAGCGCCGATGCCGTCAAGCTTATTTCGGATGCTTTCGGCGTTTGGCTGCTTGCCCGTAAGAAAAACGGACGGGTGGCTGTCGGCTGCGATTCGCGTTTGTCGTCTTCCGACATAAAAGGGATAGTGATCGATTCGCTTGCGGACGCGGGCTTTACCGTGCTGGACTGCGGACTGTGCTCCACGCCTTCGATGTTTATGACCACGCAGTTCAAGGAAACAAGCGCGATTGCGGCGGTAATGGTAACCGCGTCGCATCATCCGCCTGAAAAGAACGGTCTTAAGTTTTTTACTCCGGCCGGAGGATTGGGCTCGGAGCAGATTTCAGAGATAATCGATATAGCGTCGCGGGCCAAAAAGGCGGAGAAGCGAGAGCGCGGTGAAATCGTCAAGGATGATTTTATGGCGCTTTACTGCGACTTTCTTGTGGACAAAGTGCGTTCGGCATGCGGAGAGGCCCGTCCGCTCGACGGGTTTAAAATAGCGGTGGACGCCGGCAACGGAGCGGGCGCTTTTTACGTGGATAGGGTGCTTAAGCCGCTCGGCGCCGATACTTCCGGAAGCCAGTATCTGGATCCGGACGGTAACTTTCCCAATCATATCCCGAATCCGGAAAACCCCGCGGCAATGCAGTCGATTGCCGACGCCTGTCTCTTATACACATCTCCGAGCC